>JBBRUA010000029.1:0-16653 GCA_038248245.1 Pyrinomonadales bacterium
AATCGTTTCTCGATATCGCCGTAGGCGTCGATGCGGCGGTCGCGGAGGAAGGGCCAGCCGCGGCGGACCTCTTCGATACGCGAAGGGTCGATCTCTCCGATGACGATCTGTTCGTCCTGCGATTCGGCCTCGGCGAGGATGACGCCGAATGGATCGCTGAGGAATGTGCGGCCCCAGAACTCGATGCCCGGCGTGTCCGGAACGGTGACCTCGTGGCCGACGCGATTGACACCGGCGACGTAAACGCCGTTCGCGATAGAGTGCGAACGCTGTATCGTCCGCCACGCATCCTGCTGCTGGTGGCCGTATTTTTCCTTTTCGTGCGGATGCCAGCCGATGGCGGTCGGATAAAACAAAACCTCGGCACCGCGAAGCGCCGTCAACCTCGCTCCCTCCGGGTACCACTGGTCCCAGCAGATCAGCGTTCCGATGCGCCCGACCTCGGTGTCGAACGCCTTAAAGCCAAGGTCGCCGGGCGTAAAATAGAATTTTTCGTAATACGACGGGTCGTCCGGTATGTGCATCTTACGATAGACGCCCGCGACCTCTTCGCCGGGTTTAACGATGACGAGGCTGTTGTGATAAAGCCCGATCGCACGTTCCTCGAAAACCGGGGCGATCACGGTCACGCTAAATTTATCCGCGACCTTTGCGAGCGCATTTGTCGAAGGTCCGGGGATCGTCTCCGCCAGATCGAAAAGATCGACGTCTTCCTGTTGGCAGAAATACTGCGAGCGAAACATCTCGGGCAAACACACGATCTTTGCCCCTTTTCCGGCGGCCTCGCCGACGAACTCGACTGCCTTTTTCAGATTTTCATCGACGTTCTCACTCATCGACATCTGAACGAGCCCGACCTTGTATTTATCACGGCTTTGCATAGCAAATAGAATACATTTATCACACGTCACGGCAAAACGGATGTATACTGTTCGTCTAATTTTTAGAAGGAGCAAAAGGATAAAGTTATGGGCGTAAAAGAACAGATGATCCAGATCCTGAGAAGCGATGAGACGGCGCGTATCAACTTCGCTTATAACAGCGGTCAGGCAACCGCGACGATCAGCGGCAATTCATTTCGCCGGATCGCGAGAGGACTCGAAAACGGCCATTTCAGCGTTGTCGCGGGCCGTCATACCGACAACATGATCACGTACAGCGCGTGGGCCGACGCCTCAACTAATTCGGCGGCGAATACGTTTTATCTCGGCAACAATCAGCGTTGGTCGCGCGATTTCAACGCTCTCGTCGTTCACGAAGCGGTCCATGCCTTCTTTGACCTGACGCGCGCCACGATCCCGTGGGCGGACAACGAAGCGGCAGCGTACATCGCTCAGGGTTATTATCTGCGCAATTCGGGCTTTCTTGATGGCCGGATCGAATTCGGTTCGCCATTTCGCATGGGTTACCACATCGCCGGAACATTCGCCGCAGGTAGCGAGACGACGTCTATGATCGGCGATCTACGCCAGATGCTGCTCGACGATCCGCGATATTCGCATTACATAAGTTCGACATTTACCGGTAACGGGTAAATTTAAAACCGCCCAAAGCAACCATTCAAAAACCTCGGCGTGTGCGGTATCTGCTTTCAAACTAGGATTTAACGCAAAGGACGCTGAGGATGACGTTAAGAACGCGAAGAAAATCTTGGGGCCGATCCATTTCGTTTTGAGATCGAACTACTACCTGACAAATGGTTATTGCGTTTCTGTACATAATTCGTGATAAAATATGATGTTTTTAAAACGACCCTCGCCCATCACAAATCTATGAAATATTGCCCGATCTGCGAAAAACGGTTTGACGAGGAAATAATACGGTTTTGTACGACGGACGGTACGCCGCTGATCGAGGAGGCGGAGCCGAAATTCACGGAGCTGCCAAGCGAAAATTTTGAGGTCGACGAAGACGATATTGGCGAGATAACGATGATCCGCCGCAAGGACAGCGTCCCGCTGCCGCCGAGCCTCGACGAAGGCCTGCCGCTGGTTTTGCCCCCCGGCGAACGGATAGTTATTCCGACCAATCTTCCGCCGACTGATCAGGTAGTGCGCCCTCGAACGGCCCCGGCTTACTATCCGCCTCCGCCTCAATCAAATACAGCGAAAACTGTGGTGCTCACTGTATTTTTAACGCTCATCGTTCTCGGTGCCGGTGCGGGTCTTTTCTGGATGCTGCAAAAAGACGACAACGCCTCGAATAAGAATGCGAACACAAATCCGGCAAATTTCAACGCGAACCTGAACACGAACCTCGCGATCGATACGAATTTTAATTTTAATACGGCGCCAAATATAGGGACTGACTACAATCTGAACTCGAATTTCAACGCTAACGTTCTCGCCAACATAAAAACGCCGACACCGACGCCTTCGCCAAAACCCAGCCCGAGTGCAAGTCCCAGTCCCAGTCCGAGTCCGAGCCCGTCAGATACGCCGTCCACTCAGCCGTCGCCTTCACCTACTCGAAACTCGAATTTTAATGTACGGCCGCCGAGCGTACCGGTCCCGCCGGCGACGCCTCGCTCCGGCCCGCGTCCAACTCCAAACCCAAGTCCGTAAGATTATTTCGGCAAGATCTGACAATATCCGACCTCATTCGTTATGTACGCCAACGTACAGAGACGAAGGTGCGTAAAATGCGATGATTTTAAGGTAAGGAGAACTTTATCTATGTCATTAGCACTTTGTTCTGAATGCGGCCACGAGGTTTCGACCAATGCCGCCAGTTGCCCGAATTGCGGGCGTCCGACTCATGCACCGCCGCTCGCTGAGCGAAAGGTGATCGTAACTCCGCCTGAGCGGGAAGGCTTTCCACCTTGGGCGATCGTTCCTATCGTGTTGGTCGGCTTGTTGCTTTTAGTGGTCGGTTACATGGTCTTGCGACCTTCGGACGATAGCGCGAATAGCAATTTGAGGGTGAACGTCAACACCGGCCGCATCGATCCGCCGACATCACGCGAAACGCGAACCACCAGCGTGCCGTCAACTGAAACACAGGCTCCAAGTATGCCTTCGCAAAGTATGCCTGCAGAAAGCATGCCTTCTCAAACGACGACCGTTCCGAGCACTTCAACCTCCGCTCCGAACGCTCCAGCTCCGGATAAAGGACTCGTCACGATAAATGCAAAGGTCGCTCCGAGAAACGGCAGCCCGGTCGCGTCCCGCGGGACGAAATTCTATCTGCTCGACAAGGACGTCGAAAGCATTCTCAGCGAGGCCCGCGTCGAACCGATCGAGGGTAATTCTTTAACGGCGAGTCTTGGTCTTGCGGCTGTTTTCCCTGACCGCTACGGCGCGTTTCAAAGGTCGGCAATGGCCGCGATCGGTAAACATGTTAAGTATTCGGCGACCACGAGTAGCGGCGGCACCACCGATCTGAAAGGCGTTAATCCGTCGGGATACTACCTTTTCGCGATCTCAAAGGTCGGTCGCGGATTCGCCCTTTGGAACCAATCCATCTCAGTTATCGCGGGCGACAACGTTATGAATCTCTCCCCGCAATCCATTACCGAGATCCCCGACCCGAACAGCTAAACTCAGAACCGCCTGCGTAAGCGGGCGGTATGAACTCATAATAAATTAACCGCAGATAAACACGAAAAGACGCAGATAGGAAATAATTCTTATCTGCGTCTTTCGCGTTTATCTGCTGATGATGTTTGTAAAGCTGAGGTCAGAACCACCCGCTAACGCGGGCGGTTCTGACCTGATAACCGCCCACTTACGCAGGCGGTTCTGTCTACCTCACATAGGCGTTCGGTACGGCCTGATCGGCGGCCAGACCAAACTGTTGAACCGAAAATCCCGCAGTTGAACGGTTGAGATACCACGTTCCTCCGCGATATACCGCTTGGTCGTTCTTTCCGTCGCCGTCGTAGTCACCCGGAACAGGTACGTCTCCATTCTGACCGAATGGAACATAAATGTTTCCGCCGGTCGATCTTCGAATATACCAAATGCCGTCAGAAGGCCTGAATACCGCAACGTCGTCTTTGCTGTCGCCGTCGTAGTCCGCAAATACCGGAATGTCGGTCGAGATACCCCATTGTGTAAATGTGACGACATTGTCGATCGATCTCGCGATGTACCAAGTCGCGTTCGAGGGCCGGAACACCGCAAAATCGGTCTTCCCGTCGCCGTCGTAATCCGCCACAACCGGTTTATCGCCTGACGAGCCAAACCGGTAATGTCTCAGAGCTCCCGACTGTGATTGAAGCACATAAAAATCACCACTCGCCGGCCGCCAGATCGCAAAATCAGCCTTTCCGTCACCGTCATAATCGGCGACCACCGGAGTATCGCCCGTTATGCCCCAGGCGACACCCGATACGGTCGAATCGGTGCTTTTCAACAAATAAAAATCAGGTTGTCCTTCCGTATTTGTCGGGCGCCAAACTGCAAAGTCTGCCTTTCCGTCGCCGTCGTAGTCGGCCGGGACGATAACGTCCGTACTCAGACCAAAATTCGCCACCGAAAAGCCCGATGTTGAACGGTTCAGGTACCAGTTCCCTTCGCTCGGACGGTAAACCGACAGATCGGTCCGACCGTCACCGTCAAAATCCGCACGTGACCTAGTCGCCGTCGCCGCAGTGATCGCAAAATTGACGTTATTGATGTCGAAGAAGATGTTCCCGACCGCTTCGACTTTAATGCGTGCCTGGGTGGTTGGATTGTTAGGAACCGTGATCGCCTCAGTTCCGTCATTCGGTGTACTTGCCGCAAGCGTTAACGGGAATGTCTGCCCGCCATCGGTTGAAAGCGAGATCTTGACGTTCGCCGCATTGATCCCGTTCGCGGTCGTTCCCGCAACATCCCACGTAACGGTCTGGCTCGTATTTCCCTGCCAGCTCGTCACGACGCCAAAATCAGCCAGCGTATTGATCGTCGTGACGCGAAACGGTCCGGTTCCCCCCGCCACAGCGACGGTTGTTCCCGCGTCCACGACGCCACCGCGACGGTCGCGAAGCGAAACGCGGAAATTCATTGTCCGCGCCGCTGTCGGAAGCCGTTCGCCGATTACGCATGTAACCATCGGTTCGCAAACCGCACCGGGAAATCCGGTCGGGTGTGTACCTGTATAATCTAGCGTAGGCTGATTACTGCCCGCCGGATCATTCGTAGCCGGGTTGAGAATAAAATTGAGACTCGGGAATGTGCGGGCATTGCCCGAAACCGGTGAATATGCCCGTAACAATGGGCGAAGGACGCCGTCCGTATCGACATCGTATGTGTTTGCCGGCATTCCCAAGGTTCCGCTGGCACCATTCATCGGAGCTAGATCGTATTGCTCCCAGGAATAGAGCAAGTTAGGAACGTCACCGGCGTCGGCATCGGCACCCGTCGCAGTTAATGTAAACGGAGTCAAACGAGGAATCGTAACGCTAGCACCGGCGTTCACCGTTGGAACTGCATTAACTCCGGCGGCGGGTCCGCAACCGGCAATATCGTTTGGCGCGTCGGTAGCGATATTATTGGCGATCGTTGTTAAACTTCTAATGTGGAATGACGAAAAGCCTGTGTCAACATACCGCTGTAGGTTGCGCTGCGTACAAATTCCGACATAAGACATTATTGTCGAGCCGCTTGCTACCTCGAAGGCATCGGTGGCGGCCCGCGTCGTACATGCCCCGGTCGGCTCCGAATTATTATAAGTGTGGTCAGCGCCGAACTGATGACCGAGTTCATGCGCAACGTAATCAACCGTAAACGGGTCGCCCGTGTTTGTTCCGCGGGCCGAATAACCCTGCGCTTTGGCGTTCGGATACATCATCGTTCCGTTGCGGCAAAGCGAAGGCGACGTAGCCACACCACCGCCCCCCGTGCCGTAGAGATGTCCGACATCGTAATTCCCCGTTCCGACACGGGTATCGATCGTTGTCTGATTAACCGTCAATTGAGGGATGCCGTCGGTATTGTCATACGGATCGGTAGCCGGATCGTCAAAGAGAATATTCGTCATGTCATTCGCGGTCGGCGGATTTACGAGTGCGAATCTCGATGCAAGCTCGCGTTCGAAAATACCGTTTAGGCGGTTGACCGTCGTGGTAACGACAGCAAGTGCTCCGTTGCGGGTGTCGATAGGCAACTGGCCCATGGTGTAACCGGCAGCATTTCGTGACCACTCGCCAGTCGTAGCAACGGCAAGTCGGTAGGTCCGTACCGTGGCACCAAAACTGAAATCAGCGGCCGCTGGCTCGTTAAAATAATACTCTGATCGGAGAGATTTAGTAAGACTCTGTTCGGCACGGCAATAGAATTGATTTTCCGAGCGTCCAAAATTATGTTTGTAAAAGACGAGATAGTTTGAGGTGTCGCCCTTCTGATAGGGATCGATGTAAACAGTCCCCTGTTTTGTCGAAATAAAGCCGTGAAAACCGAACAGGTTCCAATCGAAATATCCGATTGCGGAAGGATCGTCGATACCGTAACCTCGGAATGTTTTCCACGTGGGATTCGCGGCGGCAAGCTCGTCTGAAAGCACGGACGTCTCGACAATGCTAAAACGTTGAATCGTGCCGTCCGGCATCGGCACTTCGATCTGAGTGTTGGAGTTCGCAATTTCGCTCGATAAGCTCTTGAGTGTTCTACCCAACTGCCTCGTATCGAGTCGGAAAGTGAGATATTGTTCCGGAAATTGACCTCGCTGTCCGGCAAACGGAATTTTCGATTCAGTGCTTTTCTTCCAAAGCTCTTTTTCCGAACCGGCAGCAAAAGCTCCCGTCGAAAAAACCGCATATACAAAAATTACCGTAAAGGCAATAAATATCCTGTTAGTTAACATTATTTTCACGAATCTCCCTTCAATTTTTTAAAGTTTTTTAACGGAATCTCATGTTAAGTTATAATTAGGTAAAAATCAAAAATTGAACGGCTACTGACTAAGTAATGTCGGTCGTGGGGCAAGTTTTCGAAAGCTTTGTTTTATTGATCCAAACTACACTTTTGCCGTCCCAAACAGGTAAGTTGGTGTTCCACAGGTAGGTTTATTTTTACCAAATGTCGCCCCGCGGTGCGGCTGGTCCGCATTAACCTGATACCAACCGGAACGGATTCTTGCCTCAAAAGCGCTTTGCGAATAAACTGGTGTGTAGAAATAATTGTTTTACGACTATCGGCGAGCTCTAGCGAGCATTTTTAATGAAAGTTTACGACGACATAATCGGGCTGGTGGGGAATACGCCGTTGGTTCGGGTCAATAATTTGACACGCGAGCATGGGATAAAGGCACAGGTGTTCGCCAAGATGGAAAGTTTGAATCCGGGCTACTCGGTGAAGGACCGTATTGGCGTTTCGATGATTGACTGGGCGGAACGCGAGGGCGTTTTGAAGAAGGGCGGCACAGTTATTGAGGCAACATCGGGCAATACCGGGATCGGTCTCGCGCTCGTGGCGGCGGTTCGCGGGTATCGCACGATCTTTGTGCTGACTGAGAAGGCTTCGACGGAAAAGGTTAGATATCTCAAAGGGTTAGGTTCGGAAATTGTGGTCTGCCCGGCCGCCGCGAAACCGGGAACGCCGGATCACTACGTCGCCACAGCAAAACGAATCTCAGAGGAAACGCCGAACTCGTTCTATCCCGACCAGTATAATCACCCCCAAAATCCGGCGGCTCATTACCGAACGACGGGGCCTGAGGTCTGGAACGACACCGATGGCAAGGTGACGCACTTTGTCGCCAGTATCGGCACCGGCGGGACGATCAGCGGAACCGGACGATACCTTAAGGAAAAGAATCCAAACATAAAGATAATCGGTGCCGATCCGTACGGCTCGATATTTAAGACCTATAAAGAATCGGGTTTTGTGCCCGAGGCAACGCCTTATTTGGTCGAGGGAATTGGCCAGAATCTGCCGGTCGGCAATGCTGATCTGAATACGATCGACGAGATCATCAATGTCACCGACCGAGAGTCTTTCGCCCTGGCCCGCCAGCTTGGGCGCCGCGAAGGCATTTTTTGCGGAGGTTCGACCGGAACGATCTTCGCGGCGGCGCTAAAGGTAGCGAAAGATCTGGACGAGAATGGACTGGTCGTATTCATCGTCTGCGACACGGGTGAGCACTACCTTTCGAAGTTCCATTCGGACGAATGGATGAAGGAAAAATTGCTTCTCGAACCGCAACGTATAACGGCTGGTCTGATCGCCGAGACCAAGAATGCCGGATCGCCGAAGGAAATGATCTTTGTCGGACCTGACCATCTCGTCAGCGACGCATTGTCGAAAATGAACGAGAGCGGCGTGACTCAGTTGCCCGTTATCGAAGATCATCGCTCGGTCGGAAGCCTCAAGGAAAGCCGTGTCCTGACAAAGCTGCTCAGTGACCGCGAACTGCTGAACGCGAAGGTTTCGGAAATTATGGACGACAGCTTTCCGGTGCTTGAAATGGACGCGAATTTTGCTGCGATCAAGTCAGAATTACAGCGGCATCCGGCGGTTTTGATCGAGGATTTTAAGCGGATAACGGCTATAATAACGCGTGCCGATCTGCTCGATCTGCCGCGATAATTGTTTGGGGGAAATTGGGATGAGCAACAGTAATTGGAAGATGCCCGAACCGGTGTTCCAGCGGACCAGCGGTTCGTTGCCCGAGGATTTTGCTGCACGCATTTCTGCTCCAGTCCGGCCGAAACCGGTTGCCGCCGTTCCCGAAACCGGGGACGACATGCTATCGACACTCTACGCTCCGCCCGGCGAAATTGTCGAGCAACCGGTCGCTCCGGCTCCGCCCCTCGCGGAACCGATTGCAGCAACTCCGGCGATCGAGACACAGCCGGCGATATCGGAACAGTTTAGCGTTGCCGAGATCGACACTTCCGCCCGGGTCGCTCCAGTTAAAAAAGTTAAAGGCTCTCGCGCAATACTTATTCCGATCGGTTTATTTGTTTTACTCGCGGTCGCGACCGGTTTTGTTGCGTTGATCTATTTTCTATTTTTCCGTACCCCGCCGGAATCTACTTTCTAATAAGCAAAAATCACCTCGGAAACTCGTCTTTACCGTGCCATGCCCGACGCGAAACTAAAACTCGAAAACGGTGAGATCGCGGTTTCGAACGGTGTAACGACCATCGGCCGAACGAGCGACAACGCCATTTCGTTTCCGACCGATTCGAATGTTTCTCGCTTTCATGCCGAGATCGAGTTTCGCGACGGCGACCACTACCTTATCGACCTCAACAGCAGCAACGGAACATCCGTTAACGGTTCCGCTTTACGAGGCGAGATCAGGCTCGAAAGCGGCGATGCGATCTTGTTTGGCGGTTCGAGCGAGGCGACATTTCTATTTGGCGATATCCAAAATGCAGTTGAACCTGAAGGTCCAATGGACACTCCGGGCATGTCGGAGGCGAGATCGGAACTGGGTTCGGTCGCTTCGTCGGCAACATCCAAGGCAGAATATGCCGCTAGCAATGCGGTTCACGGAGCTGTCAATAACGCAGTCGCGGGTAACGCCGCAAGCGCTGCCGCGTCGGCCGCTCCTTCGTCCGGATCGAGTCCGACAGTGCTGATCGCGGGTGCTGTCTGCGGTCTCGCCGTGATCTGTGCGATCGGGGCCGGGGCGTTTTATGCGACACGCGGCTCCGCATGCGCCGCTACTGCTGCGATCGTCAAACCGGAGCCGGGCGACACGATAAATACGCCGACGGAGATCGAATTGAAGATCGAGAACGGCGAGTGCGTTCAGCGTGCGGTATTCACGATCGATGGCGAAGAGGTCGCCTCGGCTGACGGCCCGGCCTTCGCCGCGACGCTCGATCCTAAGGATCTCCCGGAACTCGCCGACGGCACCGATCACAATTTGCAGGTCGTTCTTGTAGATTCTGCCGGAACGGTAATTCCGCAGGCGGGAAACGTTCAGCTTGCATTCGAAACGCGCGCCGTCAACAAACCGCCCGCAACCCCGACCGTCGCGAACGCCAATACGCAGCCGGTCAAGACGACAGCGGCGAGTGCGGTCTCGCTGATCCAGATGCAGGAGATGGCCCAGCGTCTGGTTAAACAATTTTCAGGGAATTTCGCATATAATGTCTCGAATAAGCAGTTTCTGCAGGAGATCCAAAAACGAACTGCTGAGTACGCGCAAGAAGGTTATTCGCAGCGGGCGGCAGCTTATCGAGATGTGATCAATCTTGGGTTCGTACGCGAACAAAATCTCGATGCACCGCTTGGTTTTATGCTGGCGATGAGCCGCAGTAAATTCAACGCCGCGAAACAGGGCGAGGAAGAAGGCCTCTGGCGAATGACGACCGCCTTCGTGAACGACAACAAATACAACGGCCAATGCGGCACCGAAACGCTGTCCGATCAATCGCAAAGCTGTGCGGCAAAAGCGGCGGCTATTTATATGAAAGCAATTGTTTTCGGTGTTTTCGAGGGCGACGTGGTGTACAGTGCCGCAGTTTTTGGCAAGACGACCGCCGACGCGAGTGCGTGGAAAGCAACCTTGCCGCAAAACCGCACCGACATTTGGAACACAATAAAAACGCCTGCCGAACGCGAACAGGTGCTAAGGTTTTTCGCCGCCGGTATCGTCGCCGAAAATCCGCAGAAATTCGGCTTGTCGAAAGATCGTCCTCTGTCGGAGTTATACCGAGTAACGATGTAATGCCTGAAACTTATCCACAGATAAACACGGATGGACACGGATAAGAATATAAAAAAGAGCTCTTGTTGAAATCTGTCTTTATCTGTGTTCATCCGTGGTAAATTTCTTAAATGATCGAGGTCATACTTACACATCCAACGCCAGAGGGAACTCGCGAGATCTCGATCGCTGGGGATAAGACGACGTTCGGGCGTGGGAGTGAGGTTGATAAGCGACTCGACGATCAGGGGTTGTCTCGGCTTAATTCGACCATTTATCGCGACGGGGAGCGGGTCTGGATCGTCGATGAAAATTCGACCAACGGTACATATATCAACGGTGAAGCTGCCGCTCCGGCCGGGACGCCTTTGCGAAGCGGCGATGTCATCAAGATCGGAAATCAAACGTCGTTGACCGTTCGGATCGGTGAAAAAGAGGCCGTTGCTACCGCCACCGCGGTCAGTCACGCCGCCGCGACGGTTACGTCAGTTCCGCCGCCGCCATTGAATATTGTGCCGTTGGTATTGATCGCCGGGGCGGTTCTGGTGATAAGCGTTTCGCTGGTGCTCATCGTTTTCGGCCTGCTCGGACCGGAAACGCCGACCATCGCGGCAAAAGACGACGATCCCGAAATTGAGAATTCTAATCGCCGAGAAAGCGATACTACGCCAACCCCAAAACCGACCGGATCAGTTGGCACGACCACCTCAAACGATAACACGGTGATCACCGATTCGCCGACCGGTTCGAACACGTCGCAGCAGCCGAACATTCCGAGCGGCAAGAAATATCTGGATATGACCGATCCCGAAAAGCGGCAATATCTGGAGGTAAAGGCGATGCGGATCGCTCAGGTGATCGGCAATAGCACGAGCGATGCGATCCCGTCGGCCGCGATCGATAAGATCAAGAGTTTTGCCGATGCTTATGCCTCGCGGCTCAAGGTTAAACCGCTCGGCGGGTGCCGGTTCGGTGACAGCCTGCAAGCGACGTACGAACGAGCGAGTAAGAACGCTCCATTCGTGGTGCGGGCTTTCAACGAAAAAGGCATCGATCCGCGCATAGGGCTTTATCTGGCAATGATCGAATCGGAACATTGCGTTTGCCTCCAAAGTCCGACCGGACCGCTCGGCATGTTCCAATTTACATTTTCGACCGCAAAGCTTCACTTCGAACCGAGCGAAGGAGTTATTAAGGGATCTTCGCCGTCAAACCCCGACGATAGATGCAAACCCGAACCAGCCGCACGAGCCGCCGCTTCTTACATGAAGGCATTGACCGGACGTTACGGCACCGGACCGGCGAGCGTGCCGCTGGCGATCGGCAGCTATAATAGCGGCGAGGGCGGACTGAGCTCGAATCTGCAGAAGGCTTTGGACGCCAATTCCGGTTTGCCCAGAGATTTCTGGACATTGATCGCTAACGGCGAAATGCTGTCGAAACAGTTTCAGGCGGAGAACTTCAAGTACGTTCCGAAATTCTTCGCCGCCGCGATCATCGGTGAGAATCCGCAGGATTTCGGCCTGACTTTGCAGGCGGTGTCTACTTATTCAAAATAGTTTTGGCTGAATTAATACTTAAATTCAATGATGTTTCCGGCGAACCGGTTTCGGTTTCGGTTTCGGTTTCGGTCGATAAAGAACGCTTTATCGTCGGCCGGCACTCGGAGTGCGATCTGTGCATCGTCGATTCACGTTTGTCGCGCGAACATCTGGTGATCGAAACGTTCGACGGCGAGTTTCGTGCAACCGATCGCGGATCTAGCAACGGGACGGAGATCAATGGCGAACGGCTGTTCGAGGCAGCGATTTTGAATGACGGCGATGAACTCGACCTCGGCGGTTTTAAGATCGCGGTCGTGTTGGCGGCCTCTGATCTTCCGTTAGAAGAAGCTTCCGAAATCGCTCCGCCGATCGAAACCCCGATTCAAGCCGCCCCGACTGCCGCCCCGACTGCCGCGCCGGTTCCACCAGCTTCTGACGCCGGAATACCAAAAGGAATTCTGATCGCCGCAGGTCTGATGGCTGGCGGCGTTTTATTGATTCTGGCGATTCTCGTAGTGATTTCCATAAGCAGTCGGTCGCCGATCGAAAATAGTAATTTTGTTCGTTCAACCGACCCCGATGACGAACCAACGCCGACGAACCGCCGCACGCCCGAACCCGCAAATAAAGAAAAACCCGGCAGCGATCCGCCCGCGAACGGTGTCACGCCGCCTTCGAACTCGAACTTGGACACATTGCCGCCGCCGACAAATCTCAGTGAAAATGCGAAGGTCGAATTAAATGCCGCGGCATTCATGAGAAAGATCGCGCAGAACAATCCAAAAGCTTTCGTCACCGGTGAACAGGCGTCGATCATTGCCTCGAAGATCAAATCGCTCAGCGGTTCTTCCGGCCTTGCCGACAATATTTCGTCGGCCAGGAAGAATGCGGCCGCGATCAAAGCTCTCGCAGTCTCAAAGAATCTCAAACCGCAGTTTCTCGCTGTCGCTGCGATAACGTCGCTCGGCTCAAATCGCGGCGACGTTTTGCAGGCGGCACAGAAAATGGCAGATCCGCTCGACAAACTTGGCACACAGGTCGGCAATGAGTTCGCCGATGATTGTCTCTTGATGATCGCCGCCTACGATCAGGGCGATCCTATGAAAATGCGGAATATGCTGCAAGACCTGGCAACCAAGGCGACCGAAAGCTCACGAACGATTCGCACGATCTGGTATCTGAAAAAGGCCGGTAAGATCACCGACAGCGAATACGATATGGCACTTCGTTTTTTGGCGATCGGAACCATTACGCAAAATCCGCGCGATTTTGGCGTCAATACCGAGAGTCTTAATTTTTAGTATGGAAAACGACAGTTGGGTAACAGGAAATATCGTTCTGCGGATCAACGACGAACCGGTCGAGATGGAGATGACCGTCCCCGCGTTTCCGATAAAACCGCACCGCATGCTGCCCGTTTTTCAACAGATGGCAAGTGCCGTCGTTGATTCGTGTGTGAAGGCGGTCGAGGATGAAGGCAAGCAGATCTCGTGCAAAGCCGGATGCGGAGCGTGTTGCCGTCAGGCCGTGCCGATCTCAGAGACCGAGGCGTATCAGATAGCGGAGCTCGTCGAGGCAATGGAAGAGCCTCGGCGAAGCGTAGTGAAAAAGCGGTTCTCGGACGCGTTAACACATTTTATAAAAATAGATTGGTTTAGCCAGTTGAACGATCTAGCGGATATGGCGTCGGCCGGCGACCCCGGTTTTTCACCCGCTGAGTATGAACGCGTTATCACCGGCTATATGGACCAGGACATCTACTGTCCTTTTTTAGAAGATCAATCATGTTCGATCCATCCTGATCGGCCGCTGGTTTGCCGTGAGTATCTCGTAACATCGCCGGCCGAAAACTGTCAGGCTCCGACGGCCGCGACAATTAAAAAAGTGCCGATCTTTATGCGTCCGTCAAAAGCGATGCTCAACGTGGGCAGGACAAAAAACATGGACGGAATTTCATCCCTGATGATGATCGAGGCACTGAATTTTGCGGAGCGTAACCCGGAAAGCTTTGAGGAAAAAAGCGGGCCTGAGTGGGTTGGCGATTTTTTCTCGCAATTGACCAAAAAAGATCTGCCGCCGCCGACCAACGCGATTCCCGAATAACGCCGAAAAAGCGCTGGAAATGAACGAATTACGGAAACCAATCGGCGCGCCAGTATTTACTAATTTTCGGACTCGGTTTACTATTTACGTCTAACCGCGACATATGAGCAAATACCGAAAAATTGTCTGGAACGAAGGGATGCTGTTGACGCCGCATCACTTTCAACAATGGGATAATTACCACGAAGAATTGCTGACGTCGCGGGTGCGTTCGACGACGCCGTTCGAATATGGCGTTCTCGATCTGCAGATCAATAACGAGGCGATCGCTAACGCAAATTTTCAGATCTCCAACTGCCGTGCGGTAATGCCTGACGGCCTGATCGTTAACGTCCCGGATACCGGAGCCGTTCCCGATATGCGCCCCGTCGGCGATCACTTCAAGGCTGAGGCCGATCGTCTCGGCGTTCATCTCGCAATCCCCGCAATGAAGGCCGGCGAGGCGAATTTTCAGGCGAATGGAGCTAAGGCGAACGCCAATCTGCGGTATTTACAAGAAGGTGCACTCGTCAAAGACGAGACCAGCGGCACGAACGAACAGCCGCTCGCCTACGCAAAAAATAATTTACGCATTATCTTCGACGACGAACTTCGCGACGGTTTTACATCGATCAAGATCGCCGAACTGATACGCACGCCGACCGGACAGCTCAAGATCGCCGAGGATTACATTCCGCCGATCCTGAAGGCCGGCGGTTCGCCGTGGGTCGCGAATATGTTGCAGCAGATGGTCGAGATCCTGATCTCCAAAAGCGGCAGTCTCGGCGAGCAGCGTCGTCAGCGAAAATCGGGACTTGCGGATTTTACGACCTCGGACGCAGGCGTTTTTTGGCTTTTGCATACGATCAATTCGTCGATACCGACGATCGCCCATTACTTTCGTTCGCCACTTTTGCATCCTGAAAAGCTTTATCTCGAAATGGCGACACTCGCCGGCAAGCTGATGACGTTTTCAACGGATTTTCATCCGAAGGACATCATAAAGTACGATCACGATGACCTTTATCTGACGTTCAGCAGTCTTTTTGCCCAGCTCCGTGCGTTGTTAGAGACCGTGATTCCGAGCCGATGCGTGCCGATCCCGCTTGAGAAAACAAGGGAGACCTTGTACGTCGGCCGCGTCGAGGACGAGCGTTTGCTCAAGGATGCCGCGTTCTATCTCGCTGTCCGCTCGCAAATGCCGGAGGCGAAACTTATCGAGGGCGTGCCGCGGATCATTAAGATATCGTCACGCGACGTAATTGATTCGGTCATCGGCTCGGCATTGCCCGGCGTCGTCCTGACCCACGCAAATCCGCCGCCGGCACCGATTCCGGCCCGTGTTGGATTCAAATATTTCCAACTCGACGGCATCGGTCCATATTGGGACGGGATCAAAGGCTCAAAGGTGCTCGCCGTTTACGTTCCCGACGAGATCACCGACGTTAAGCTCGAAATGTATGCGGTGAAGCCCTAGTTTTTTGATCGTTTTTCATGGACGGAAAGATTGAAACATTTGAAGACGTGGAAATTGCATCTGTGGAACGTATCGCTACGTTCCGAGCTTTGCGTCGTGCGATTGAAGAGATGAATAAAGGACAAGGCGAAACAGCAGCTGTCGTCTTTGCAGAATTGAGACGCCAAAAAACTGCAAGTCGAGATATTGGCAATGAGTGAACCAACCGCAAAAAATGATTTGGTAGCATTCGCCGGGCCGATCTTTGATCTGGTTCTGCGGCTGAAATCGTCGATCGTCGCGCCTTCGAATGAGCTGCGGCCGAAGATCGCAGGGATGCTCGAGGATTTTGAGAAGCGGGCCGAGCGTTACAAGTTCAATCACAAAATAGTCTCCGTCTCTAAATTTGCCCTCGCGTCATTCGTCGACGAAGCGGTTCTGACCAACAACTTTCCGCTGCGGGCCGAGTGGGAACGAAATCCGCTCCAACTAGAATATTTTGGCGAAGCTCTCGCCGGCAATAAATTTTTCGACAAACTCGAATCCATGCTCGCTCAGATCGACGTCACGCAGGACGCGGTCGAGATCTATTATTTCTGTATGCTGCTCGGCTTTAAAGGCCGATACGGCGTTTACGAACAGGAAAAATTGCTCGCGATCATGCAGAATACGGCGAACGTCCTAGTCAAGGCGGGCAAGATAAAGCAGGTCGAACTGTCACCGCACTGGCTGGCGAACGATCAGCCCGAGCCGGCCAAGAAACGCGGGATGCCGACGTGGGCAAAGATCGGTGCTCTGGCTGGACTGGGGCTCGCCTTTATCACCTATCTTGTTATGTTTTTGATGGCGTCAAACTATATGCAGCGAGCCATCGATCGGTTGCAGATCTGAAACGCTTTTGACCAATTATGAGCTGGCACACTAGCCAATTAACGTATGCCTTCGGGATCGGTGGACTGATGTCTTTTTACGGCATCATGGGCC
>JBBRUA010000030.1:0-16038 GCA_038248245.1 Pyrinomonadales bacterium
AAGCTTCGCCGCGAGGCCGATCGAATCTTCCGGAGCAACACTGCCGTCCGTCCAAACTTCGATCGTCAATTTATCGAATTCTGTATTCGAACCCTGACGTGTCTGCTCGACGTTATAGTTCACCTTCTTGATCGGCGTGTGAACCGAATCGATGGGAATGTATCCAACGGAAAGGTCTTCGTCGTTATTCAGTTCAGCCGAAACATAACCGCGTCCCGTTTTAAGACGCATTTCAATGCTCAGCGAACCGCCGGCACTGATCGTTCCGATATGGATGGTCGAATCGAGTATCTCGACGTCGCCGTCCGTCTCAATGTCGGCGCTCGTGACTTCGCCGGCACCTTTTTTAGTGACCGTCAAAGTTTTCGGTCCGGCTCCGTGGAGCGTGAACGGGATCTGCTTGAGATTAAGAATTACGTCAGTCGCGTCTTCGACAACGCCTTTGATCGATGAAAATTCGTGTTCGACGCCTTCGATCTTAACTGCCGTAATTGCGGCACCTTCGATCGAGGACAATAACGCACGGCGGATCGAGTTACCGATCGTCGTACCAAAACCGCGTTCGAATGGAGATGCGAAGAATTTACCGTATCGGTCGGTCAAGGTCTCCGTCTCGACATTCAGGCGGCCCGGCATTTGGAAATTTGTCCAATTATTGCTCTGTGTCATATTTTTGTTCTTTTAAAAGTCCTATGAGTTGGCTTTGTCCCCTGACCGTCCCTAGAAAGAACAAACTCTTCGGGCCAGGCTACTTCAGCCAACTCGGAAAAAACTACTTACTGTAAAGCTCGACGATCAACTGCTCATTGATATTTGCGTCAATGTCCTGACGGGTCGGCAATCCGGAGATAGCGACGCTGAAATCCTGAGCACCCGCATTGATCCACGACGGACGGCCACGACCGACCGCGGTCTGCCATGCACCTTCGACGTGTACATTTTTGTGTGTTTTATCCTTAACGGAAACGCTGTCGCCGGCCTTAACCTGGAACGAAGGAATGTCGACCTTGCGGCCATTGACATGAATGTGTCCGTGGTTCACGAGTTGACGTGCCTGGCGGCGCGATGTCGTGAAGCCTGAGCGGTAAACGACGTTGTCCAGACGGCGTTCGAGCATTGCCAACAGGATCTCGCCCGTAACACCTTTCTGCTGACGTGCCTTCTCAAAATAATTGCGGAATTGTTTTTCGAGGATAAAGTAAATACGTTTTACTTTCTGTTTTTCGCGAAGCTGTTCACCGTAACCGGCAAGCATTTTGCGGCGGGCCGCTCCGTGCTGTCCCGGAGGGTTCGTTCCACGTTTTTCGATAGCACACGATGGCTTGTAGCATCGGTCGCCCTTCAAAAATAACTTTCCACCTTCACGGCGGCACAAACGGCACACCGCATCTCTATATCTAGCCATAATATTTTTTTGCTTTCGACAAAAATGATTTCGGTCTTCGGCATTTCGCCCTTGAGTTTCAAGGACTAGCCAACGACTTCATTCATTCTTGCAAAAAAGTTTACAGGAAACCTTTGTTCCCCTTCGTCCTTTCGATAATTAACTAAAATTTCAACTTTTAGATCTGTGATTTCAAATTTCAGATCTTAAATTTCAGATCTCAAATCTCATATCTCAGATTCCAAATTCCAGATCTCAGAACTACGTCAGATGTCAGATCTTCAATTTCAAACCCAACCTCGCGATTTGATCCAAGCGATTCAATCGCCAAAATGAAGGGCCGAAACCAAAGCTTTAGGACCCAACATCAAACTCTACGACGCTTCGGCGGACGGCATCCATTGTGCGGGATCGGCGTGGTGTCGCGGATCGATGTCACACGGATACCGGCCATATTGATCGCACGAATTGCTGACTCGCGGCCGCCGCCCGGACCTTTGACCCGAACTTCGACCTCACGCATACCTGCCTCGACTGCCTTACGGGCAACCTCTGAAGCAGCCTGCTGAGCAGCGAATGGCGTTCCCTTACGCGAACCGCGAAAACCGCGGGCACCCGATGACGACTGCGCCACCAAATTACCGTTCGCATCCGTGATCGAGATCAGCGTGTTGTTAAACGTCGCCGCGATATGAACGATCCCATAAGGAATGTTCTTTCTCTCTTTCTTCTTAAAAGTCTTCTTTGCTGGTGCTTTAGCCATATTCTTTTGGTTCCTAGCTCCAAATTTTTAGTTCCAGATTAAACCCGAGAAAAGAACTCGGAACTTGGAACCATAAACTCGAAACTACTTCTTGCCCGGTGCCTTCTTCTTAGCCACTGCCGCTTTACGCGGACCTTTTCGTGTACGTGCGTTCGTGCTGGTGCGTTGACCGCGGACCGGCAAACTTCGGCGATGACGCAGACCGCGATAGCAACCGATGTCCATCAAACGCTTGATGTCCATCTGGACGCGCTTTCTGAGATCGCCTTCGATGTTGCCATCGGTATCGAGGATCGTACGGATCTTGGTCAAATCGTCTTCGCTCAGATCTTTGATCTTGACATCGATGCCAATACCGGCCTTGTCAAGAATTTCAGTCGCACGCGATTTGCCCACACCGTAAATGTAGGTCATCCCAATCTGTGCCCGTTTATTGGGCGGTAAATCAACTCCTGCTACACGAGCCATATGTTTCTCCAATGGGTGAGCAGTTAACTGTGAAGAGCGTAAACTCTACCTGTCACCCGTCACCATTCCCTGTTTACTATCCTTGTCTTTGCTTATGCTTCGGGTTCTCGCAAATTACGCGCACGACGCCTTTGCGGTGAATAACCTTACACTTATCGCACATCTTTTTTACTGACGGTCGTACTTTCATTTCTCTCTCCAAGACCAGTAAATCATCGTTCAAAGTAGATAGCTAAATTCTTAATTCTTTCTATTTACTGTTCACCGTTTACTGTTCACTACTTATAGCGATACGTTATCCGGCCGCGTTTCAGATCGTAAGGCGATAGTTCGACCAGAACCTTATCACCGGGCAGAATACGGATAAAATTTTTCCGCATCTTACCTGAAATATGAGCCAGGACTTCGTGATGGTTATCGTCGACCGCAACCTTAAACAGTGCGTTCGGCAGAGTCTCCAAAACGGTCGCTGTAACCTCGATCGCTTCTTCTTTAGACATAGATCCTAAAGCCAACTTCTCCCCAAGTGGGGCAAACCAATAATAATAACCCTAAACCCTTTCGATTTCAAGTCACGCCGCAGCAGTTTCAGTCTTAACTTTTCCAAGTGACTTTTTCTGCTCTTTCGTCAGCGTAAGAATTTCCGGGCCGTCTGCCGTCACCGCGAGCGTATGCTCGGCGTGTGCGGACGGCATACCGTCTTTTGTGACGACCGTCCATTTATCTTTGAGCGTCAGCGTTTCGTGCGTACCGAGATTTAGCATCGGCTCGATCGCGAAACAAAATCCAACGCGGATCTTTTCCTTAGTTCCCGCACGTCCGTGGTTCGGTATCTGCGGAGCTTCATGCATATCGCGCCCGATCCCATGACCGGTGTAATCGCGTACGATCCCGTAGCCGAATTTCTGTGCATGCTCCTGAACCGCCCAACTAATGTCCCCGACGCGTCCGCCCGGAACTGCCGCAGCGATCCCCAGATCGAGGCACTCCTCAGTAACGCGAATCAATTTTTTCAATTCGTCCGTGATCTCACCGACGGGAACGGTCATCGCGCAGTCGCCGACAAATCCATTGTACGTGGCCGCCATATCAAGCGAAACAATATCACCTGAAACAAGTGGCGTAGTTTTCGAAAAACCGTGGACTATCTCGTCGTTGACCGACGCACAGATCGAGTAAGGAAAACCGTGATAACCGATAAAGGTCGGTATCGCTCCGGCGTCGCGGATCATCTTTTCGCACGCCGCATTAAGCTCCATCGTCGAAATTCCCGGCTCGACCATACCACGCAGAACTTCTCGGACCTCGGCGATCAGTTCCCCGACCACTCGCATCTTATCCAGATCTTTTGCCGACTTTGCGATTATCATTCGATGCCCAAATAAAAATTTCCAAAAAGGAGAAGCCACAAAACCTATCTCGGCGTTTCCGCTATTAATTCCTATACCAACTTTTCAAAATTCGAATAGATCGATTCCATGTCTCCCATGCCGTCGATCTTCGTCAAACGCCCTGAATTTCCGTAATATGCGAGCAAAGGCTTGGTCAGCTCGTCATAGGTCGCTAGCCGTACAGCAACCTTCTCTTCCATATCGTCGGCTCGGTGTTCAAGTTCGACTTCCGGATGCTGATCGCAAAAACCTTCTACCTTTGGCGCCTTCGAATAAATATTGTAGATCTCTCCGCAAACCGGGCAGCTTCGCCGGCCCGTTAGCCGCTGCAATAATTCTTCCCGCGGAACATCGACCTCGATGGCCTGTATCGCTTTGCCCTGTTCCTTCGCTAGCTCTTCTAACTGCTCCGCCTGAACCGCCGTTCGCGGATATCCGTCGAGAACGTACGTTCCTGCGGCATCTTCTTTCGAAGTTCGCTCGCGAACGATCTTGTATGTCAATTCGTCCGAGATCAGCTTTCCCGAAGCCATAATCTCCTGAACCTCTCGGCCCAAAGGCGTGTCCGCGTTCTTCATCTCGCGAAACATATCGCCGGTGGAGATCTGCGGGATTGCGCGACGCTCATCGAGCAGCCTCGCCTGAGTTCCCTTCCCCGCTCCGGGAGCACCTATCAAAACTATGATCTTACTCATTAACAACTCAGAAAACTTTGCCGCAGATTAACGCAGGTGACGCAGATAGGAAGAATTTGCTTGCCGATCTGCGTGTACCTGCGTTAATCTGCGGCCAATTCTTACCTACTCGGGCAGCAGTTAACTTCTTCTGCCGCGTAAACGCGAACCCGCTCCGAGAAATCCTTCGTAATTACGCATCACCAGTTGAGCCTCGATCTGGGCAACGGTATCCATTGCCACACCGACCAGGATCAGAAGCGAGGTGCCGCCGAAGTAGAACTGATAACCCAAACCTGTCGGTATCCAGCTGAGACCCGGAGTTCCGGTCAGGAAGTTATCAATTTCCGCGCCGAAGAAAGGCAATCTGGCAACTTTGAATCCGCTCAGCAGTATCTGCGGAATGAATGCGACGAGTGCGAGGTAAATCGCTCCAACCGTTGTCAGCCTCGTCAGGATTCCGTTCAGGTAATCTGCAGTCGGTGCACCCGGACGAATCCCCGCGATAAATCCACCGTGTTTGCGAAGATTATCCGAAACTTCGTCCGTGTTGAACACGATCGTGATGTAAAAGAACGTGAACAGAACGATCAGCGATATGAACACGAATTCGTAGTATGGATCGCCGCCATGAAACTGCTGAAAGAATGCGTAAACCTTGCCCCACGTGGAATTCGGCTCATTCGGATCGGCCGGGAAAGCCGAGAACAATGTCTGCGGCAGTGCCAAAACCGATGATGCAAAGATCACCGGGATCACGCCGCCCATATTGATCTTGAGCGGCAGGCTGGTTTCCTGGCCGCGAAACGTCTGAGTCCCGACACGTCGACTGGCATAACTAATAGCTATGTTCCGTCTCGCCGACTCCATATAAACAATGAAGGCGATGAGAGCGACCAGTACAACCACCAAGAAAACAACACCGAGCGACTGCATCGGATCGCCCGTACCGACGCGTTCCGAGATCTGAACCAACCCGTTTGGCAAACCGATAACGATACCGGCGAAGATCAGCAACGAAATACCATTACCTACACCGCGTTCAGTGATCTGTTCACCGAGCCACATAACAAAGATCGTGCCCGTCGTCAGCGTCACAACGATCATTCCCGTTGCCCACCAACTATCGCCGATGATCTGGTTACGATGCAGCCAGGTCGCGACAAAGAACGTCTGAACAGCACACAGGACGACCGTCAGATAACGTGTCCATTGGTTCATTTTCTGCCGCCCAACCTCGCCTTCCTGTTGAATTCTCTTCATCGCAGGCGAAAGCGTGGGCATGAGCTGCATGATGATCGACGCCGTAATATACGGTGTTACACCAAGAGCAAAAACCGAGATCGTGCGAAAGTTACCACCCGAGAACAGATCCAGAACGCCGAGCAAGGTTCCAGCGACATCGCCCCAAACCTGCTCAAGACGAGCCTTATTGATCCCCGGAGCCTGCACGTGAGCACCAAAGCGATACACCGCCAAAAGCCCGAGAGTGAAAAGGATACGAGTCCTTAACTCCGGGATCTTGAACATGTTTTGTACGGCGCCGAAAAACTTCTCCATATATTTTGGGGTGAGAGTGCCGCCTTTAGGCGTGTTGTCTCAGTGAAGTAAGAAATAAAGCCAAACGCATTACCCTACTGCAATAATTTATGCTGCTTCTTCGACAGCTACTTTCTCATGTTTATCGATCACGGTCGCGGTGCCGCCGGCCTTCTCGATCTTATCTTTTGCTGTTTTGGTAAACCGGTGTGATGAAATATTGAACGACTTGGTCAAGTCGCCCGTTCCCAGAATAACCAGATCGCCCTTAGCCTTTTTCACCAGGCCGCGTTCATGCAAAATTTCCGGCGTGATGATCTCACCGGCCGCAAAATTCTCCTCGATCTTCGCTAAGCTGATCTCGACCCACAGCTTCTTAAAGATGTTGGTAAAACCGCGTTTCGGCAGGCGACGCTGCAGAGGCATCTGTCCACCCTCAAATCCACGCTTACTGCTGTAACCGGAACGTGACTTTTGTCCTTTGTGCCCCTTACCGGCCGTTTTGCCGGTTCCCGAGCCGGGACCGCGTCCGATGCGCTTCTTCTTATGCGTCGAACCCTCAGCCGGATGTAAATTATTCAATGATAAAGCCATAACTATGTCCTTCGTCCATTGTCATTCGTCCTTTCCCTTGTGCGATCCGTTAACCGAATGACAAAGGATCAAGGACTAATGACTAGTCTACAATTCTCAAAAGATGCGGGATCTTCGCGACAATGCCGCGTGTTCCGGGCGAATCTATTCGCTCGATCGTCTGATTGAGCTTGGTAATGCCAAGGCTCTTGACGATCGTCTTCTGTTTTTTTGAGTAGCCGATCATGCTCCGGTAATACTGGATCTTGATCTTGCCGCTGCTATCTGTTTCTACTTTCTTTGCCATGATTCTTTAAGTTACCCGAGTTTTAGAGTTTCGGAGTTTCAGAGTTCGTTTGAATCTGTAACTTCTCCAACTTCTGCAACTCTGCAAACTAGACCAACTCTTCCACTTGTTTTCCGCGAAGCCGCGCGACATCCATTGGATCCTTCATACGCAGGAGGCCGTTGAAGGTTGCCCGGATGACGTTGTGTGCGTTGTTCGATCCGAGGATCTTAGTTCGCACGTTGTGCACGCCTAAACTTTGCAATATAGCACGAACCGCTCCGCCCGCGATAACGCCTGTTCCCTCGGCAGCCGGTTTTAGCAAAACTCGTCCCGCTCCGTATTCTCCGATCATCTCGTGCGGCAGAGTGCCGTCGATGAGTGGGACGCGGATTAGATTATTCTTTGCCGCTTCGACCGCTTTCTTGATCGCGTTCGGAACTTCCTTTGCCTTGCCCGTACCGAATCCAACGTGTCCGGCTTCGTCGCCGACCACCACAAGAGCCGCGAACGACATGTTCTTACCGCCCTTGACGACCTTCGTTACACGATTGATCGAGATGAGCTGGTCTTTGAGGATCAGGTTACCTGCGGAAATCTTCTGTTTCGTATTAATCATAAAAATCGGAGTTCGGACACTCCTGTCCGTTCTGCAAAATCGGAGAACGGACACTCCTGTCCGTTCCTGGCTCGTGGGCACATAGCCAACGAACCACTAATTATTCGGCTACTTCCTCTGTCGACGCTTTTACTTCGTGCTTGTTCAGTCCACCTTCACGGGTGGCATCGATCAAAGCCTTGACGCGTCCGTGATAAACATAACCGCCGCGGTCGTAGACCACAGTTGAAATACCGGCCTTCTGCGCTCGCTCAGCGATCGCTTTACCGATCGTGACTGCTGCGGCAATATCACCGCCGGTCTTGCCCGCCAACGCCTTTTCGGTCGTTGACGCGGTCGCAAGCGTCGTGCCGGTCTTATCGTCGATGACCTGAGCGTAAATGTGGTTTAGGCTCCGGAATACCGCCAAACGCGGTCGCTCTGCAGTGCCGCTGACTTTCTTTCGAATGCGGCTATGCACACCATTTCTTATAACTGCTCTACTTTTTCTCATTGTCCTTAATCCTTGGTCATCCGTCTCATGTAGCGTGTCCGGCGAAGGACTAACAACAAAAGACTAATGACTATTTCCCTGTTTTTCCAGGTTTCAATTTGTACAACCTATCCGCGTAACGAACGCCCTTGCCTTTGTATGCATCCGGCTTTCTGAGGCGGTTCAATTCTGCCGCGACCTGTCCGAGCAATTGCTTGTCGATACCTGTCAGCGTGATCGTCGTTTGATACTGATTGATCGAGGTCTTAGCACCGACACGTTCAGCCTTAGCATCGATCCCATCAGGCAGAGCGTATTCGATCGGATGTGAATATCCGAGCGCGAAGTTGATCTTCTTGCCCTGGATGTCAGCTTTGTAACCGACGCCCACGATATCCATATCGCGGGTAAATCCTTCTGTCACGCCGACGATCGCATTGTTAGCAAGAGCTCTCGCGAGGCCGTGGAATGCCGCTTGGTCGTTGCTTTCGCGTTCGGCGGTCAAAGTTCCATCTTCCTGCTTGAACGAAACACCCGCCGGGATCGGCGTATGCAGCGTTCCCTTCGGCCCCTTGACCTCGAGCTGCTGGTCATTGATCGTTACCGTCACACCCGAAGGTATCGAAATCGGTTTTTTTCCTACTCTAGACATAATATCCTCGGTTGTCAGTTATCGGTCATCAGTTGCTCTTTTCTTAATTCCGGCCACTGACTACTGACTACTAACTAATAAATTTCCGCTAAGATCTCGCCGCCGATGTGTTCGGAACGAGCACGCTTTCCGCTCATCAACCCTTTCGAAGTGGAAACGATATTTACACCGTATCCGCCCAGAACTCTCGGGATGTCACCAGAACCGGCATAAACACGTCGGCCGGGCGTCGAAACTCGCGAAAGATGCGTGATCGACGAAGTTCCTTTCGCATCATAGCGAAGGAATACGCGGATCATATATTTTACGCCTTCGCCTTTGGTCGAGAAGCTATTGATATAACCTTCTTCCTTCAGGATGCGCGCAACTTCCATTTTCAGCTTTGAGCCGGGAATATCAACACGTGTGTGTTTCGCCGCGATCGCGTTTCGTATCCGCGTCAGCATATCGGCTATTGGATCTGTCATTACTATTTACTCCGTCTTTCTAATCCGATAATGAGATCTCAAATTTCAAATTTGAGATCTCAAATCACAAAATCTGTTACCAACTCGACTTAACAACTCCCGGTATCTGTCCGGCCAAGGCAAGTTCGCGAAGGGCGATTCTCGACACACCGAACTTTCTCAGGAAACCACGCGAACGTCCCGTCTGCGAACAGCGGTTACGGACACGGATCGGACTCGCATTTCGAGGCATTTTCTGCAATTTGATCACCGCCGCATCAACTTCTTCGATCGTTGATTTGGGGTTATTGATGATCGCCTTTGCCTCGTTACGGCGAACAGCATAAAGCTTCACCATATCTTTGCGGTCGTTGTTTTTTACTATCTTGCTAATCTTTGCCATAACTTTGAATCAATACTTACGGTCTAAACGGCATTCCCATTGCTTTCAGCAGCGAACGTGCCTGTTCGTCGGTCTTTGCGGTGGTGACGATCGAAATGTTCATACCGCGTGTCTTATCAACTTTATTAAAATCGATCTCCGGGAAGATCAACTGCTCGCGAATACCGAGCGTATAATTTCCGCGTCCGTCGAACGCCTTGCCCGAGATACCGCGAAAATCGCGAACACGCGGAAGAGCGACAGCGATCAGGCGATCGAGGAATTCGTACATACGGTCGCCGCGAAGCGTTACCATTGTGCCGATGCTCATTCCCTGGCGAAGCTTAAATGCTGCGATCGATTTCTTTGCTTTCGTGACCACCGGTTTCTGGCCGGTGACGACTTTCAACTCTTCGGTTGCAACATCGAGGATCTTTGCGTTCGACGACGCTTCGCCGAGTCCCATGTTTACAATGATCTTTTCGATCTTGGGGATCGCCATCGGATTTTTGATATCAAATTCCTTGGCGATCGCCGGTGCGATCTCGCTTCTGTATTTTTCTTTTAATCTGGCCATTTTGTTATTGTTTGCTCAGGTTCCGAAGTTTTCAGATCTCAGATCTCAAATTGCTCCGTTTCCAAGCCGTTAACTACTTAGCAGCTTCCTCGCCGCCATCCTCATCGACCTTCTTCGATTCTTTCTTGTAAGAACCGGTTATCGCGATGACTTTACCGCTCTTAGCGACGCGAACTTTCTCGCCGTCACGGATCTCTGATTTTACGCGGGTCGGCTTACCGGTATCCGGATCGATCAGAGCAACATTAGATGCCTGGACCCACGCTTCCTGCTCGATGATGCCGCCTTCGCGATTCATCTGCGGAACCGGTTTGCGGTGACGTTTGACGATCATCGCACCCTCGACCTTGACCTTACCGTTGCGAGCATCGACCGCGATCACTTTTCCGCGAAACGGCTGGCGTTTGCCCTGGCTGTCGTATCGATTATATTCTTTGCCCGCAATGAACACGACCTGATCGCCGCGTTTGATCTTGCTTCTGACTGTTCCAACTTTTACAGTTTTCATCTCTTTCCTATTGCACAAGCCCGCACGAATGCTGATTGGTATTGCCCCTAGCTAAACGTGGGCGTGTGCACCATCCTTAAATAACTTCCGGAGCAAGGCTCACGATCTTCATGAAATTCCGTTCACGCAATTCGCGTGCGACCGGGCCAAAAACACGAGTTCCGATCGGTGTTCCGTCTTCTTTAACAAGAACGGCTGCGTTCTCGTCGAATCGGATATAGGTGCCGTCTTTGCGGCGGATTTCCTTATGCGTACGAACGATAACTGCGTTATACACTTTACCCTTTTTTGCCGTACCGTCAGGCGAAGCCTCTTTCACTGTCACCTTGATCGTGTCGCCGAGGCGGGCGATCTTGCTGGTCGATCCACCGACCGGCATGATCATTACCACGCGCTTTGCTCCCGAATTATCTGCGACCGTTAACGAGGTCTGCATCTGAATCATATCTTTCTCACTCCGTTCGAAAAGTTCATTGAGTTAGTAGAGTTTATCGAGTTCGTTGAGACTCTTTCCCAATAAACTCAAAGAACTCAAAAAACTCTCAACTCCTACCTATCTTGCTGCTTTATGCAGGATCTCAACCACACGCCAACGCTTTCTTGCCGACATTGGACGGGTCTCGATGATCCTGACCTTATCGCCCGGTTTGGCACCTGTTTCGTCGTGGGCCATGAATTTCTTACGTTTCTTAACGTATTTACGGTAAACCGGATGTTTGACCAGACGGTCAACACGGACCGTAACCGTTTTTTCCATCTTGTCCGAAGAAACGATGCCGACCTTTTCAGCACGCTTTCCGCGAGCTTTCTCGACGGTCTCAGTCGCCGGAGCAACCTCTTTCTTAGGAGCCTTAACTTTCGGTGCCGCAGCCTTCGCCGTTTTCTTCGGCTTTTCTTCGGCTACCGCCTCGACCGGAGCTTCCGTAGCTGCTGTTTCTTCAGCAGGAGCAGCTTCGACCGCAGGTTCAGCAGCTTCCGCAACGCCTTCCGCAGGGGCAGCCTCAACTGTTTCTTCGACCGGTGCCGCCTCAACAGCCGCTACTTCTTCGGTCGGTGCCGCTTCGACTGCTGCGTCAACAACTTCCGTTGATTCTGCCGCTGCCGAAACTTCTTCTTCTGTCTTCTTCTTTGCCATGTTCTTATTTCAACCTATGCTTCAGCCTTGTTCGGTTCGGCATCCATCTGGTTCAGCAGGGTATGGACCCTTGCTAAAGTCTTCTTTTCGCGGCGGATGTCGTTTACTGTCTCGCCGACGCCAAGCGTCTTGCGAAATTTCAAACGGAACAATGACTCTTTGAGTGCATCTGCCTGTTCTTTCAGTTCAACAGCATTCATTTCTCGGAGCTGTACGAGTTGATCTTTACGTTTCATTTGTCTTAAACGAGGCCTCCCTCGAGGTCTGCACGCGTTACGAATTTAACTTTGATCGGCAACTTCTGCGCGGCGAGACTAAACGCCTCACGTGCCAAACTTTCATCCACACCCTGCATTTCATACAGAACGCGGCCCGGCTTTACGACGGCGACCCAGTGATCCGGAGCACCTTTACCAGAACCCATTCGGGTTTCAGCCGGTTTCTTGGTGATCGGCTTATCAGGGAAAATGCGGATCCAGATCTTACCGCCACGTTTGATGTGACGCGTCATCGCGATACGAGCCGCTTCGATCTGACGGTCAGTGATCCACGCCGCCTCTAATGTTTTAAGTCCAAAGTCACCAAAGCTGAGCTTTTCGCCACGTGTCGCTTTACCGCGCATGCGGCCTTTCATTACTCTCCGGTGCTTGACCTTTTTTGGCTGTAACATAACTTCAAACCTCGTCCTTAGTCAGTCGTCATTGGTCCTTTTCAATAGCGGTTCATTTCCCAATGACTAAGGAAAAATGACCAAGGACAAAAATATTTACCTGCGATCGTCTCTTCTCGGCCCGCGATCGTTCCGTCTCGCACCGCGTTCGACCTTGACCTCATTCATCGGGTCAGTCGTCGTTCCGCGTGCCATCGAAGCATTTGGATCAAGGATCTCACCACGGTAGATCCAGGTTTTGACGCCGATGATACCGAATGTCGTCAAAGCCTCAGCGAATCCGTAATCGATATCCGCACGCAAAGTGTGCAGCGGCAGACGGCCTTGCAAGTTCCATTCGGTTCTCGCGATCTCGGCACCGTTCAAACGGCCGGCGATCATGACCTTAATTCCTTGTGCACCAAAACGAAGCGACTCTTCGATCGTCTTCTTCATCGCTCGGCGAAACATAATGCGTTTCTCGAGCTGCTGTGCGATCTTCTCCGCCTGAAGCTGAGCGTTCAGCTCTGGATGTCGAATCTCCTGGATCGAGATCAAAACCTCACGTCCGGTCTTTCGTGCATAATCTTCGCGAAGCTTTTCGATCTCAGCTCCCTTGCGTCCGATGATGATTCCCGGTCGCGAAGTGTAGATAATGATCTTCAGCCTGGTCGCCGCACGTTCGATATCGATGTGCGATACTCCGCCGCCGCCGAAGCGACGCTTAAGATCACGCTTGAGTTTGAGGTCCTCGGCGAGAAACTCTGCGAACTGATGTTTCGCAAACCAATGCGAGTGCCAATCTTTGTTATAACCGACTCTAAAGCCGTATGGATGAACTTTCTGTCCCATAATATATTGGAGTGCGGACGCGTCCGCTCTTCACCTATTGTCTTTCGAGATCCTCGTTGATCTTAAGTTGAGCCTCGTCGGCCGGTTGCGTTTCGTTGAGCACTGCCGGCGTTTGGACCGAGACATTCTTTGCATTCGCAATTTCCGCGTCGCCCTGTGCCTCGTTCTCGGCGGCAACTTCTGAAGGAGTATCCTCGACGATTGGCTCAGAGACCTCGTCTGCTACCGCCATCATATCCTGTGCGGTCGGCTCAACCGGTGTCGGCACCAAGTGGTCCGGCTCATTCGCGATCGGCGTTTCATGCTCTTCCGCCTTAGCCTTTTTAACCTCAGCCTTTTCAGCGAGCGCGTTCTTCACCGTGTCCTTGCCAGCTGCCTTGGCGGCGGCCTGTGCGGCAAGCTTCTTGCCCATCGGTCTCGTCGCCATCGCCGCTGCGATCTTTAATTCCTTCTCTGTCTTTTCCTTTTCTTCGCTCGTCACTTCGATAGTGATGTGGCAATAATGGCGGCGTTCGCGATAGGCACGTCCCTGCGGAGCCGGACGCATTCTGCTGCGGCCTTTGGTCGGTCCCATATCGACGTAACACAGCCGGATCCAAAGATCGTCAGGATCGATAGCGATATTCTGCTGCTCGGCCTTGAAGGTCGCGTTGGCGATCGCCGAATTCAAACACTGTGCGATCGGTTCTGCGGCCCGCTTGTCGGTGAATTTCAATATCGACAGAGCTCGCGAGACGTTGACGCCGCGGATCAGATCGATCACGAGTCTCGCCTTACGCGGCGAACCCTTTAGATATTTTGTTTTTGCTACTGCTTCCATAATCAGTTGTCAGTTGCCAGTCGCCGGATGCAATAATTCCTCACTGCCCACCGCCGCTGCCACTGCCTAGTGGCTCTACTTCCTCTTCGCCATTTTCTCCGCTTTTGTTCCCGGGTGACCCTTAAATACGCGTGTCGGCGAGAATTCTCCCAACTTGTGGCCGACCATATTCTCGGTCACGAAAACCGGAATGTGGCGTTTGCCGTTGTGTACGCCGAAGATCAAACCGACCATATCCGGCGAGATCGTCGAACGTCGTGACCAGGTCTTGATCGCCGGTGGCTTTGGCCCACCATCTAAAATCCGGCGGAGCGTCTTTTGAACGCTAAGATCGATGAACGGTCCTTTCTTTAATGAACGTGGCATATCTTTATTGGGTAACTGTGAACGGTGAAAGGTAAACGGTCAAAACTCATCCCCTGTCACTTATCACTTGTCACTGTTTACTTCCTTCTTCTATCCTTCACGATCATGTTGCTCGTGCGTTTATTGCGTCGCGTCTTGTATCCGCGTGTCGGCTGTCCCCACGGGGTTACCGGATTACGTCCGCCCGAAGTTTTACCTTCACCACCACCGTGCGGGTGATCGACCGGGTTCATGGCTACGCCGCGAACCTTAGGACGTCGTCCCATCCAGCGTGAACGACCGGCCTTACCCAACGAAACGTTCTCGTGCTCGGTATTGCCGACCTGTCCGACGGTTGCCATACAGACGACCGGAACCTTGCGAACTTCACCCGAAGGCATTCTAAGCTGAGCATAATCGCCTTCTTTAGCGACGATCTGAGCAAAACCACCTGCCGAGCGAACCATCTGGCCGCCTTTTCCCGGACGAAGCTCAATATTGTGAACCTCGGTACCGAGCGGGATGTTCTTGATCGGCAAAGCATTTCCCGGCAAGATATCGGCTTCTTCGCCGCTCAAAACCATCGTGTCAACTTTCAGTCCGACGGGTGCGAGAATGTATCGCTTTTCGCCGTCGAGATAATTGATAAGTGCGATGTGGGCACTACGATTCGGATCGTACTCGAGTTGTGCGACGCGTCCCGGAATACCTGCTTTATCGCGTTTGAAATCGATGATGCGGTAATGACGCTTGTGGCCTCCGCCGCGGCGCCGGATCGTGATACGACCGTCGCTGTTGCGTCCTGAAATCTTCTTCTTTGGCTCGAGCAGTGATTTCTCGGGTACTGCCCCTGGAGTCAATTCATCCCGCGTCAGATACGTTTGATAACGTCTCGCCGGCGATGTCGGTTTTAATCTCTTGATTCCCATAATCAGTTGTCGGTTGTCGTATGTCGGTTGTCGGTTGCTCTGTTCTTAATTCTGGCTACTGACTACTGTCTACTGACTACCTTCCTTAAATTGCTTCTGCGTAATCAACCATCGGTTCGCCCTTCTTGAGGGTGATGTATGCTTTCTTCCAGTTCGGACGGCGGCCTTCCTGACGGCCTCGCTTCTTCATTTTCCCGTCGTACTGGAGTGTGCGAACTCCTGAAACCTTTACGCTAAAGATCTCTTCGACCGCTGCCTTGATATCGATCTTTGTTGCCTTACGGTCGACACGAAACGTCAAAACCTGTCCGGCTTTTCGGTCTTCGTTATCTTCCGTCGAGTCTTCTTTCAAGAGAACACTCTTTTCGGTAACGACCGGCGACTTCAAAATATCCCAAACACCTAATTTACTCATTGCTGGTCGCCTCCTCTGTCGGTTCTACCGCCGCATCTGCTTCTTCAGCCGGTGCCGCTTCAGTCTTTTCTGCTTTCGGCTTAGCTTCTTTCTTCGCATCCTTCTTAGCCTTTAGCTTCTCTTCCGCTGCTACCGGAGCGTCGGATTTCTTCTTCGCCT
>JBBRUA010000031.1:0-16017 GCA_038248245.1 Pyrinomonadales bacterium
GCCTAATGCCGATGTTGATCTGATAAGGCGCGCGTATTTATTTTCGGCCCTGCATCATCGCGGGCAGACGCGAGCTTCGGGTGAACCATATCTCGTCCATCCTCTTGAAGTAGCAGAGATTCTCGCTGATATGCGGCTCGACGAGGTAAGCGTCTCGACCGGTCTGCTCCACGACGTTGTCGAAGATACGTTGGTCGATCTCGATACGATCAGGTCGTATTTCGGTGATGAGATAACGCTGCTTGTTGATGGCCTGACAAAGATCGCCCACATTAGTAATTTATCAAAAGAAAAACAGCAGGCCGAGAATGTCCGCAAGATGGTGCTCGCGATGATCACGGACGTCCGAGTCGTGCTGATCAAATTAGCGGATCGCTTGCACAACATGCGGACAATGCAGTTTCTTAAACCGGAGAAACGTGCACGGATATCCCAGGAAACGCTTGATATTTATGCACCGATTGCCCACCGCCTCGGAATGGGTAAGATGCGTAGCGAACTCGAGGATCTTTCGTTCCAAAATCTTTATCCGGACGAATATAAACGCCTTGCAAAAGACGTCGATTCCCGCCGGCCGGAACTTGAGGCGGCACTCGAGAGAATTCGGGAAACGATCATCGCCCAGCTCACAGAGCACGAGGTTCCATTCGTCGCGGTCGAGGGCCGTGTTAAGCGGCTTTATTCACTTTGGAAAAAGCTTAAAAAGCAGAAGATCGTCATTGAACAGGTCTATGATCTGATCGCAGCCCGCATTATCACGCCGAACGAGCGCAAATACTGCTATCTGTCTTTAAGCGTCATTCACGATGTCTGGACCCCGGTACCGGAGCGATTCAAGGATTGGATCGCAATCCCTCGCGATAACCTCTACCAGTCGCTCCACACGTCTGTGATCGATAAGTCAGGCCAAGCGTTCGAGGTACAAATACGAACGGAGGAAATGCACCATGTCGCTGAAGAAGGCGTCGCGGCCCATTGGAAGTACAAAGAAAGCAGCCTCGGTAAGAAACAAGAGGACGATGCTCTCGACGAACTGAGAAAAACGGTTGAAAAACTTTTATTGCCGCTCGTCGAAAATACCAATGACGAGGAAACGTCTGAAGAGTTTATCGAGACACTAAAACTCGATCTTTATCCTAAGGATGTTTACGCATTCACGCCGATGGGTAAAGTGATCCAACTGCCGAAAGGTTCGACGCCGCTGGATTTTGCATATTCTATCCACTCTGCGGTCGGCGATACGTGCACCGGAGCGAAGATCAACGGCCGCATAGTTCCTCTGCGGCACGAAATTCAAAACGGCGACGTCATCGAAATTCTGACGACGGCGAATTCGAAACCTTCGCGTGACTGGCTCAATTACGTAATTACCGCTAAAGCTCGTAACCGCATTCGTCACTGGATATCTCTCCAGCAACGCGAAGAGTCGGTTGAAATGGGTCGAAAATTGCTCGAGCGAGAAGCCGAAAAGTTCCGAATTACTCCGAAAAAGCTATTGAACAACGACGCTGAGATGAAGCGGATCGCTAATGATTACGGACTAAGCCGCAGCGATGATCTGCTCGCGTCGATCGGTTACGGAAAGACTCTGCCACGGAATGTTCTGGCAAAATTCCTCGGCGAAAAATTCGAGGAACTCGACCCTGAGAACAAGAAAGAGACGCGGATCGGGTCCGGCATGAAGGCGGTGAAAAAATTCATCGGCCTCGGCGAGGACGCGATCATCGTAAAGGGCGTCGACAATCTGCTCACATCGAGGGCTCGCTGCTGTAATCCGCTTCGCGGTGAAGATATCATTGGCTATATTTCTCTTGGCAAGGGCATTGTCGTCCATAATAAGCGGTGTAAGAATGTCACCCAACTAATGGTCAATCGCGAACGCATCGTTGATGTCGAGTGGGCGAAAAGTGAGAAAGAAGAGGTTCAGTCGGTTCAACTTCTCGCAACAACCGAAAACAGGACGGGGATGCTTGCCGGAATCACAAATGCCATCGCCAATATCAAGACCGGCATTCGTGACGCCAGGGCAAATGTTTCCAAAGAAGACATCGGCATGATCGAGGTCACGGTCGAGGTTTTCGACAAACGCCACCTCGACAAGGTGGTTAGCGCCATCGAACAAGTTTCCGGCGTCATTGCCGTCGAACGTATTAACGTCTGATAACGGATTAGTATTTGCGTTCACGATTGCCCGAGTACAACACGTTACCGAATTGTCGGTTGGTACATCCCCGACGAAGATTTCGTCCGCACTTTGCTTTCCTCCCTTAATTTGTTACAATTCGCGTTTTGCTTGAGTATTCGAGTTACAGGAATTGTGTCATGAAAGAGATCATTTCAACTGAAAATGCGCCTGGGGCGATCGGACCTTACTCGCAGGCGATCAAAGCCGGCAATATGGTTTTTTGCTCAGGCCAGATACCTATCGACCCTGCGACTGGAGAATTCGTCTCGCATGTTGTAAGTGAGCAGACGGAGCAGGTTTTAAAAAATTTGACCGCTGTTCTTGAAGCGGCCGGTACCGATCTGAGCGGTGTGGTGAAAACTACGGTTTTTTTATCGGACATGAATGATTTTGTTGAAATGAACGAGGTTTATGCCCGATTTTTCGGTGAGAATAAACCGGCGAGAGCTACGGTTCAGGCGGCGCGATTGCCTCGCGACGCGAAGGTAGAGATCGAGTGCATAGCACTGGTGGCGTAACTGAAAAAAGCCAAATGCTTGAATAAAATCAAGCATTTGGCAACTAAACGAGAGACTTAAGTCTCAAACTTGTATTACGCAGCCTTTATGATCTTTCCCGATTTGATACAACGCGTACAAACCTTCGACCGACCGTTTCCGCCAGCCGGAAGTTGAACGCGAACCGATTGAAGATTCGGGTTAAAACGTCGTCGGGTCTTGTTATTAGCGTGTGATACATTATTTCCAAATTGTGGGCCTTTCCCACATACGTCGCAGCGTTTTGCCATAATATTAGTGCCTCCTATTACTGAGGTATGAATGATGAGTTTTTCTTAAAACTCGAAATTAGAGTTTATAACAAACATGAGTGGGTTAAGTCAAGTTATGATACAGATGATTGGACAGGAAGGAGTGAAGGCCATAGTGGAAAACAACATTAAGAGATTTTTGACCATCGCGGTGATCGGTGTATTTGCTGCGTTTTTTGCCGCTTGCGGCGGCGGTGCGGGCACAGGTCCGGCTGCTTCGAATGAAACAGCAGCGACCGTCAACGGAAAGACGATCAAGATGGAAGAGGTTGATCGTGCGGTCAAACAGCAGGCCCAGGGGCAGGACAGCAAAATGTCTCCTCTTGAGCTTGCGGGTGCTCGCCTTCAGGTCCTCCAGTCTTTGGTTGAACAGGAAGTGATGTTCCAGAAGGCCGAAAAGGAAGGCACTGTGCCGACCGACGAAGAAGTTTCCGCGGAGGTCAACAAGCAAAAGGTCGAAAGCCGTATGTCGGCTGAGGAATTCGAAAAGCAGATGACCGCCGCCGGATTTAACGAAGCGGCTCTCCGCGATCAGACAAAACGAGCTCTAGCGATCAAAAAACTGGTAGACAAAGTTACTGGCCGCATCGAGCCACCAAAGGATAAAGAAATAACAGATCTTTACGCCGGAAACCCTGACCTGTTCGTTAAGAAGCGCGGTGTTCGACTGGCGGCGATCGTCGTCGATCCGACAAACGCGGGCGAAGGCGACGTTACAACCAACGAAGCGGAAGCCAATGTGAAACTCAAAGAAATTATGTCCAAACTTCAGCAACCGGGCAGCGATTTCGCTGCACTCGCTCGTGAGTACAGCGAAGACGGAAGCAAGTTGCAGGGTGGCGATCTTGGTTACATCGGTGAAGAAGAACTCAAACAGAATTTCGGCGCTCAGAACGCGGCGGGATTTATGAATCCGGCATTCAGCATCGGCGGCGTCACGAACGTCATTCCTCTAAATGGGAAAGGTTATATTTTCAAGCTTCAGGATCGCGTCGAGAAAGAAGAGACGATGACGCTCGAAAGTCCGGGCGTTCGTCAGCAGGTCACTGATCTACTCGTCAACAACCGTAAACAGCTTCTCGCCGGTTCGTATCAGGCGATTGCTATGAACGAAGCAAAGATCGAGAATTACCTCGCGAAGAAAGTCGTCGAGAATCCCAATGAACTTAGCGGAGCGCGTCCGGCAGGTGCGGCGACCCCAGCGGCGGCAAATGCAAATACAGCAACTCCGGCGAATGCGAACACCGCAATCGCTAACTCAAATACGGCTCCGGCAAATGCCAATGCGAATCCGCCCGTAAATGCTCCGACTAAGCCTGAGGCTAAACCGGCAACAAATGCTGCGGCCAAACCTGCGAACACGAAATAGTTCGTCGTTCGTTGTAAAAACAGATCAAGGTGAAAGGCAGATTTCATGTTTGCCTTTTACCTTTTTCATTTTCAAGTTTTGAGCTCCAACTTTCGTTGGGATTTTTGAGTTCTAAATTGGCGATAATGGCCAAGAAGCTGGGATTCAGTACGTAAAATAATGTTGTTCAGACTGTCAGATGTGTGGAAATCGTACGGCGGGACCGAGATTCTCAAGGGCGTTTCATTCCAGGTAAATCCGAACGAAAAAGTCGGGCTAGTCGGAAGAAATGGCGCCGGCAAGACTACCGTTTTTCGGATCATAACCGGTCAGGAGGCCGCCGACGACGGAGAACTGATCACGATGAACGGCCTCAAACTCGGATTGCTCGATCAGCACGTTGATTTTGGGGAAGCTGAAACGGTTCATACGGCCGCACTTTCCGCGTTCAAAGAGATCCATGACATGGAAGCCGAGATGCGGAAACTCGAGAAGACGATGGAGACCGACCACTCCGAAGCCGTTCTCGATCGTTACGCTGATCTGCAGACCGCATTCGAACACGCGGATGGCTTCTCGTACGCCGCGAAGGCGGAGTCGGTCCTTCTGGGTATGGGCTTTGCCGCGGAATCATGGTTAGAGGACGTACGGACGCTTTCCGGTGGTCAGAAAAACCGTTTGGGAATGGTTCGTCTACTTCTTTCGAGTGCCGACGTTCTCCTTCTTGATGAACCTACCAATCATCTTGATGTTGATGCCGTCGAATGGCTTGAGGAATTCCTAAAAGCCATCGATAAGACTTACGTTGTCATCAGCCATGATCGGTATTTTCTTGACCGAATTACCAATCGCGTTATCGAAATGGATCGCGGTCAGGCAATTACCTACAAGGGCAATTACTCTAAATATCTGGAGGAACGAGAACTTCGCCGTGAACAGCAGCTTCGAGAATATGAAAATCAGCAGGCCCTGATCAACAAAACCCAGGAATTTATTCGCCGCAATCTCGAAGGCCAGAAGACGAAGCAGGCCAAATCACGCCGTACTTTGCTTGCCAAGCTCGAACGAATCGAGGCAGTCACGAGTGAGAAATCGGGTGGCAATTTTGGCCTGCGTGAGGTACAGCGAACCGGAAACAACGTCCTGACCGCGGAAGATTTAACGATTGGCTACGATAGCAGGGTTTTGGCAAGCAAACTAAATTTCTCACTTCATCGCGGTGACGCACTGGGTATTATCGGCGGAAATGGTACGGGAAAGACGACATTAATTAAGACGATCCTCGGGAATATTCGAGAACTCGACGGCAAGATTCATTGGGGAACGAAAACAAATATCGGCTACTATTCGCAGAACTTGGACGGCCTAGAACCTCGAAACGAGGTCATTCAGGAACTTCGACGCGTCGCTCCCTCCGCAGATAACGGAACTCTGCGTGGTTTTCTTGCTAAATTCCTGTTCATGGGTGAAGACGTCTTCAAACCCGTGTCTGCTCTCTCAGGCGGCGAGAAGGGAAGATTGGCATTGGCGAAGTTGATCTATTCGCAAAAGAACGTCCTCATTCTCGACGAGCCAACCAATCATCTGGATATTCCCTCTCGTGAATCTCTCGAAAATGCCCTTGAAGAATACGACGGCACCATTATTGCCGTCAGCCACGACCGTTTTTTCCTCGACAAGATCGCCAGCGTAATGCTCTCTTTCGAATCTGACGGAACCACGAAGGTCTTCGATGGCAACTACACTGAATTCCACGACTGGAAGTTGTCGGAACCGCCTGCGTCAGTTGGAGGAACAGGGCAAGAAAAAAGCAGCGTTGCGAGCACGTCGGTCGGTCAGGCTGCAAATACTGACGAGCACCGTCAGTCGTCACTTGGCAAAAATCAACGCACTCAACTCGAAAAGCGTATAAAGCAGATCGAGTTCGAACTACCAACCCTAGAAGGCGAAGCAGAAAAGCTGACCAAACAAATGTCCGCACCCGATATCGCCGCCGACTACTCAAAACTTGCCGAAGTAACGAAAAAGGTTACGGAAACTGAATCCCGCATCAAGTCGCTTTACGAAGAATGGGAATCAGCCGCGGAACAATTGAGTTAAATTTATTTGTGAGCGAAATCAGAAAAGACACGGATAACGAACTCCGATGCCTTTTTTTTATTTTAAGTATCTCGTTATGAGTCGATCCGGTAATTCGGAGCTTCCTTGGTAATGATCACGTCGTGAACATGGGATTCGCGAAGGCCGGCGGAGGTTATGCGGATGAAGCGAGCGTCGGTTTGGAGCTCGGCTATAGATTTGCATCCGGTGTAGCCCATGCCCGAGCGAAGTCCGCCGACAAGTTGGGTTACCATTTCGGCCACCGTTCCTTTGTAGGCGACACGTCCCTCGATGCCTTCGGGAATGAATTTCGATGTCGATGTTACGCCTTCCTGCGAATAACGGTCCGAGGAGCCTTTATTCATGGCTCCGATCGAACCCATACCGCGATACGTCTTGAAATTGCGGCCCTGAAAGAGAATCACCTCGCCAGGAGCTTCCTCGGTTCCGGCAAACAGCGAGCCGATCATGACACTGTCGGCACCGGCGGCAATAGCTTTAGCGACATCACCTGAGAACTTAACACCGCCGTCCGCGATGATCGGCACTCCGGTTCCTTTGGCGGCTTCGACACACTCAATGATTGCCGTCACCTGAGGAACGCCGGCACCCGTGACAATGCGAGTCGTACAGATCGATCCCGGTCCGATCCCGATCTTTACCGCATCGACTCCGGCAGAGATCAGCATTTTCGTAGCGACTGAAGTCGCGACATTGCCGGCGATAAGTTCGAGGTCAGGGAACTGAGATTTGATCTGTTTGATCGCATTGATCACCCGCGAGCTATGTCCATGAGCGGTATCAACGACGATCGCATCCACACGAGCATCGACAAGGGCTGATGTTCGTTCGAGAAAATCGCCGGTCGCACCGATCGCTGCCGCACAGCGCAGCCGCCCAAGCTCGTCTTTCGCAGCGAGAGGGAAATTTATCGCCTTTTGGATATCTTTTACGGTGATCAGTCCTTTCAGATGACCATTATCATCAACGACAAGAAGCTTTTCGATGCGGTGTTTTTGTAGTTTAACCTTAGCTTCGTCGAGAGTTGTTCCAACCGGAACCGTCACGAGCGGCTGCGGCGTCATGATCTCAGACACCTTAATATCGAACCGCGTCTCGAACCTCAGGTCGCGGTTTGTAATGATGCCTACTAGTAAACCTTCGCTGTCGACCACCGGGACGCCGCTGATCTTGAACCGTTCCATTATCGAGAGTGCCTCAGATACCAGCTTATCCTGATGGATCGTTACAGGGTCGACTATCATGCCGGATTCGCTGCGTTTAACTTTATCCACTTCTTCAGCGTGCTGGTCGATCGAGTAATTTTTATGGATAACGCCGATTCCGCCCTGTTGGGCGATCGCAATCGCGAGAGAAGCTTCGGTAACGGTATCCATGGCTGAAGAACAAAGCGGTATGTTCAAGCTGATGTTACGAGAGAATTTCGTTCGAGTATCGACCTCGTGCGGCAAGATTTCCGAATAGGACGGTACGAGCAGAACGTCATCAAATGTTAAACCTTCGTAGATATCTGCGATATTCATATAAATAAGTGCCTTTCGAAATAAAAATGCCCGCAATTAGCTTGCGGACACGGATAAACCTCGATTTCAAACTCGCTAGGACGGTCATCATCCGGGACGATTTGCGGACGGAACTCTTATTACCGTCGGTTTCGGTGTCGGATTCGATTTAACAGCCGGAGCCGTATTAACCGCGACCGGTGGCTTCACAGTCGAAGCGGGGCGAGCAGCGGCCGGACTTGTAACGGCCGGTGTCACAATGTTTGCCGGAGCGAAATTTGCATTCGGGGAAATATCTGCTGCCGGCACCTCGCCTGTGATGGCACCGCTTTCCCAAATTTGTGCCAAATTCGTTTTCGTTATCTCAAATTCAATCGAGTTTCGCCTCGGAACCAGGGGCTGAGCCGGAGTTTTGATCGCTTTCCCGTTTATTGTTAATTGCACAAAGTTGGCGAGTGATTTTGAGTAACTAAGTTTGAGGCTTTCTTTCGGTTCGAATAGGCTAGTTGATCCTGCAGTCACAACGTTGCTGCTAAGTTTCCCGTCGCTGTTAGCAGAAAGAGATATAGGTTCGCTCAAGGCCTTGAATTCAACCTTCAAGGTCGCCATTTCCGGTACGGAGCCGCTGTTCGTAATGGGGGCGGCTGTATTACTATTCGAAGAGTTTGCGCTCGTATTCGTATTCGCGACCTGCGTCGGTTCCGGCGATTCATTTCGATAATTAAGGAAATAGAGAATGCCGGCCGTCATCAGCCCTAGGATTATTACAGCTCCTAAGATCGTCGGTATCATCGACCGCGAAGAGTAGTCGTCGGTCAGCACTTCGGGTTTGTAAGTTTTGAGGTCTTCGTCCGCCTGGCCTTCTTTTTCGGCAATAATGTTGAGGTAGTCGGCAAGCGCTTCGTTCTCGTCGACACCAACATATTTTGCAAAAGATTTAACGAACCCCTTATTAAAAATACCGCCGGGCAGGGGCTTATAATCGTCGCGCTCGATCGACTCAATATATTGAGGCGAGATACGGGTCTGCTCCGCTACCTCAGTTAATGAAATACCGCGTTCTTCGCGGGCTTGCCGCAATTTTTCACCTAATGTTTGTGACATTTTTGACGTGTGTGATCCCGAAACAAGTGAACGATCTTAACTGAAAAATATAGCTTTGTTGCACAGACCATGTCAATCGAATCGCGTCAATTTTATAGAACCGCACACGCTTGATTAATGAGATTTCGCGTGTTACGTTTAGTCATTGTCAGGCACATATAATAAAATCCAGATTAGTATTTAGTTAAGTGAGGAAGAATCAATGAGTTTAGAAGCGCTCGGTATGGTCGAGACGAAAGGCTTCGTGTCAGCTGTCGAAGCTGCCGATGCAATGGTCAAGGCCGCTAATGTTACTCTCGTCGGCAAAGAATATATCGGTGCGGGTTACGTCACGATCTTTGTCCGCGGCGATGTTGGGGCAGTGAAGGCGGCGACAGATGCTGGAGCGGCGGCGGCCCGTCGGGTCGGCGAACTGATCAGCGTGCACGTCATTCCGCGTCCGCACAACGAGGTCGAGCGTGTCTTGCCAAAAGGCGGCAATATTGGCTACAGCCCGGACGAGAAAGCGCTTCAGGGCGGCGGCAAGCAGCTCAGCACTGGCGGAGCCGGAGAGTCGGAAGTTACTTCTAAGGAAGGAAACAAAACAAAAACCCGCTAATTGCGCAACTTAAGTATTTAAGTGATGGGTGATAAAGACCTATTGGCACAGCAGGAAGCCCGGGACGCGGTTGACGCCGCTCATCGGGCTTTTGGCATTGTCGCCGGGATGACTCAGTCCAAGATCGACGAGATATGCGAAGCGATGTCGAAAGCCGCCCTTGCCGATGCCGCTCGCCTTGGCCGGATGGCAAACGAAGAGACCGGCTTCGGTAAACCTGAAGATAAACGTGAAAAAAATCGCTTTGCGGCTGAAGACGTCTGGAACTATTTCCGCACCCTCAAAACGGTAGGCGTGATCTCGGAAACTGACAGTATTGTCGAGATCGCCTCGCCGAGAGGTGTTGTAGCGGCCATCATTCCTTCGACGAATCCGACGTCGACCGCGATCTTCAAGATAATTATCGCCATCAAATCGAGGAACACGATCGTCCTTTCGCCACATCCATCCGCCGCAAATTGTATCGCAGAGACAGCTCGGGTCATGCTGGATGTTGGTATAAAGCATGGCCTGCCGTCGGATGCAATACGGTGTCTAACGCTCTCGACAATTGAAGGTACGGAAGCGTTGATGAAGCATAAACGCACCGCTGTGATCCTCGCTACCGGCGGGACAGGACTTGTGCGGGCAGCGTATTCGTCAGGAAAGCCCGCATTCGGCGTCGGCCCCGGAAATGTGCCGGTCTTTATCGAGCGTACTGCGGACATCTCGAAGGCAGTTTCTGACATTTTGATAAGTACATGTTTCGACAACGGGACGATCTGTGCGTCCGAGCAGTCGGTTGTGGCTGATGCACCAGTCGCGGATGCGGTTCGTGAACAGTTTCGCCTTCAAGGCGGGCACTTTCTTAATGCTGCGGAGACAGAGCTTGTAGGAAAGATCTTAATGACTCCGCAACGAACTTTGAATGCCGCGATCGTTGGGAAATCAGCGGCATTTATCGCTGAACTCGCTGGTGTGAGCGTTCCCGACGGGACGCGATGCCTGCTCGCGGATTGCGGCGGTGTCGGGCGTGACTTTCCCTGGTCGATCGAGAAGCTGTCGCCAACCCTCGCTTTTTTTGTCGTTGACGGTGTTGAGCAGGGAGCCGCAAAGTGCCTTGAAATACTTCAGTTCGGAGGAATGGGCCATACATCGGGAATGCATACCGGAAATCGAGAGGCCGCCATTCACTTCGGGGAAAAGATGCCGACTGCAAGAGTTATTATTAATTCTCCGACGACCCATGGGGCGATCGGATTCTCGACCGATCTTTCTCCGTCGATGACGCTCGGTTGCGGTTCGTGGGGTGGGAATGTGACTTCGGACAACGTCTCGCCGATTCATCTGATGGACATCAAGCGGGTCGCATTTGAGACGAAACCCGTCTCCGTTTCGGTAGGATCAAAATTTGCTGAGAATTTGGTTGTTGCGAAAACGACGACGAAGCCGACGATGATAAAAAGGGAAGATATAACGGCTTTGGTTGATAGCTTTTTGAGCAGTCGCGTTCCGGTTTTTAATCCTACTCCGGTACCGATACCGCTTGAAGTCGAAGAACCAAAACCCGCAACGATCGTTCATCACGTCTATCCGCCGGTCATCGCGGAAGCGGAAATACCTCCGGTCGCGGTCGATTTTGTCAGTGAAGATGATGTCCGAAAAGCGCTCAACGACGGAAAAAGGATCTATATTAATAAGAAAACCATCGTGACACCGTCGGCTCGCGACCTTGGCGGAGAGAAGGATATTTTTACGTACATCTAATTTAAAATGGCTGAAGCAGTTCTCGAAACGGAAATTTGTATGTCATGCGGAGTCGATGTCCGTGATGGAACTTATTATTGTTACGCCTGCGGCAAACCGGTGGTCACGGAACCTGCCATGGAAAGTGATGTTCCGGAATTATCGGAAACCGGACCTACTAAGGGATTGGTAAACTCCAAGAGCGACAAATTAGCAATTGCCGCAGCCGAACGCAAAAGGTCGCGCGTCGGGCATCGAAAGCCAAAGCCGGCCGTCTGGGAGGAACCCGGAACAGCATCAAACCGGGTTTATGTTTTGATTTCCATTTTAATATTCATAATTGCGGGCGGCGTCGTTTTTTTGACAGTATTCATGAAGTAAGAGTTTGTGGGAGTTTTCGTGGCGGCTGGTGTTTTTCATCGCGATCTTTGTAGGAGTCGCATTTCTCGCGGTGACGATTTTCTTTTTGTGGCGGCGTAAGCGAAGATGGGTTTTGGAGTATCTATGCAAGCACTTGGAATGGTCGAATGTTTTGGCTTGGTAGCGATGATCGAGGCTGCTGATGCGATGGTTAAATCTGCCAATGTAACACTCGTCGGTTATGAGAAGATCGATGCCGGACTGGTAACGGCGATCGTCCGAGGGGAAGTCGGAGCGGTAAAGGCAGCCGTCGATGCCGGTGCGGCGGCAGCCCGTCGCGTTGGGACCGTCACATCGGTCCACGTCATCGCCCGTCCCCATGATGAAGTCGACCAGGGAATTCCGGTTCTGGCAACGGGCGAAACTACACGTAAAAAGATATCAGGGTCGGTTCCGGAATAAGTTTTCGAAAAGGATTTTAAGAAAGGCTGAAACTTCACGGTTCCAGCCTTTTTATTATGGCTTTTTCGTTGCGGGAGTTATTTTCGTCTGGGCTGACGCGGGAGTACCACCTTCGGCAACACGGCCTGTGCGGCTTACGGCAATGCGTTTTTGTTTGTTTGGGCCTTCGTCGACAACGACCTTGATGTTGCGAAACGTGCCGTCATTTTTATCGTTCGACGGAATGTATCCAATGGAATATTGTGTGCGCAACTCAGTAGATATTTCCCTAGCGAGTCCGGGAAGCTCGGTGTTCGAGGAAGGGAAGTACGCCTTGCCGCCTGTTTCTGTAGAAATGCGCTCTAGGAACGCCTTGGCTTTGCCCTGGGGACTCTTTCCGATAAAACCGCCTTCTTTACTAAGGTCACCAATAAAGCCGACGACATATATCTGTGTTTCGGACTCGCGGAGGAGGTCAAAAAGCTGCTTTTCGGTGTAGAAGCTGTCACGGTCTTCACCGTCGGTGATCAGAACGATAGCCCGGCGTTTTCGATCGTTAGCATTCTTTGCCTTTTCATATTCCTCGACGCTTTCAACGGCCAAGTAAACGGCGTCGATGATCGCAGTCTGGCCACCTTCTTTCATGAACTGATCCAGCGAATCAAGCAGATCAGGCTTATTCGACGTAAACTGCTGTAAAACCTCGATCCTTTCGCGTCCAACAAATCGAATGACCATCGTCTCGTCGTCAGGGCGATTGGTGTTTACAAGGATATTGCCGGCCTCGATAACCTTTTCCAACTGCGGTGCGATCGACCCGGAGTTGTCTACGACCAGGGCGTAGTTTGTCGGAACGTCGGAGCGTGAAAAGAAGTCTATCTGCTGCAGAACGCCATCTTCATAAATCTTAAAATCTTTCTGCTGAACATCATTGATCGAGCGGTTGGAACGATCTACAACGCGAACATTTAAGTTTACGAGTTCACTATCAACACGGATGATCTCGTCATCGTCCGTTTTTGGAGTAGGTTTGACAGTTGGCGTTGGTGTAGCCAGAGTCGGTTTTGACTGTGTCTGAGCGTTAATCGCCGCGAAATTATTAAACAAACAAACCAGCGTAAAGGCTGACGATGCGACTAGGATCTTGTGAATTCTTTTCATTTTCGATTCTATCGATAATTAGTATTCGGCGAGGCATAATAACCCTCTCGTCCGCGAACCGTTAGACGCGGCAAACCCCGAGGAGGTTTGACCTTAGTTTTCACCTTACGCCATTTTCCGTCCGGTTCGAAATCCTTTGGGGTATAGCCGATCGAATATTGGTGCCGCAGTTCGAGAGCGATTCGCTCAAAAATTTCATCTAACTCAACGTCTGACTGAGGATAGAATGATTTTCCCCCGCTTACCGAACTTATTTCGTCCAAAAACGACTGGCCTTGCATTCCGAGTGAACTCGTCGCGTCTGAGCCGCCAATGATTCCAACCGAATATGTAACCACATCGGCCTCTTTCATCAAACGGCGAACCTCGCCGAAATTGTATCTCGAGGCATTGTCTTGGCCGTCACTAATAATCAAAAGAGCACGTTTTTGATGGACGCCGCGAGTAACGCGTTCGACACCCAAATAGACGGCGTCATAGAGTGCGGTGTTATTCTTTGGCTGCAAAAGGGTAAGTTTCTGCAAAACCGCGTCGCTATCGCGTGTTCGATCCAGCAGTAATTGGGCACGGTTATTAAAGGCGATGAGAAAATATTCGTCAGATGGATGACTCGTCAGTATGAAGCGAGAAAGTGCGTTACGTGCTTTCGCGATCTTATCTTTGCTCATTGATCCGGAAACATCGAAAAGGATCCCGACGGAAACCGGTGAGTCACTATCGCTGAAAAAAGTTATTTCTTGAGGCTGACCGTTATCGGTGATCGTAAATGCATTTTTGTTTAGTCCGGAAACATACCTTCCGTAAATGTCTGTGACGGTCAGCGTCAGAGTTACCAGATCGGTCTTGACCTTTAACGGATTGTCGTCGTCAACTGGTTCCGGGGTCGGCGTCGCCTGCTGGGCAAGCGCGACTGCGGACGTCATCAGTAAGAGAAGTCCGAAAAGACAGCACCGTTCAACCAAATGCCGACTAACTTTTATCAACCGATCTACGGACATAAACTTCTCCTGAAACCAATAAATATCTTAAGGAACGAAGACAACACGCGCGTGATAAATTTGAGATGTTCGACAATTAATAATGGTTGTTTAGTTATAACAAATTCCGACTAATCACCTTAACGTGCAACAATTATGAATCTCTTGCGTGATATAATTCGGCTTGCACAATTGTCACGACATTGGATTCGCCATGAATACCCGTTTTGGATGTGATAATTAACCTTTTTCGGAAAGTTTTGATCTAAGTTATGTCAGAATTCATTTGCCGCCTCGGGACGCCGTCCGGCGAGATAGTTACTAAGGTGGTCGAAGCCGCCGCTGCGTCCGATGCTCGTTCGAGACTCGAAAGTGACGGATTTCGTGTATTCACGATCTCGTCGGCCGAGGAAGGGTTGTCCTCTGTACTTTCGTTTGGAGGTTCCAAAAAAGGAAAGGTAAAGCAAGGTGATTTTCTTCTCTTCAACCAGCAATTCTCCGCGCTCTTGCGTGCGGGTATACCAGTTCTGCAGGCGATTGGATTGCTGAAAACGCGTTCGGGTTCGGCTAATCTCAGGGCGGTCCTCGTCGATGTCGAAGAAAAGATCAAGAGCGGTATTCCGCTTTCCGATGCATTCGAAGCACAAGGCATTTTTCCCCGAATTTATACTGCCTCTATACTCGCCGGTGAAAAGAGCGGTGCGCTTGATGATGTACTCGCAAGATTCGTTGAATATCTGAAGCGAAGCGTTGGCGTGTCTCGAAAGCTTCGAGGAGCATTGGCATATCCCGCGTTTTTGCTGGTCGCAGCAACGTTGATGGTCGGCTTTCTGACGCTTTATATCGTTCCGCGAATGTCGGAACTTTTTAAGAATTTAAGCGGCAATCGTGCTTTGCCAACTATCACTGTGGTCGTCGTTTCGATCTCGAGCGCGATCACGAAGAATATCTGGTGGCTGTTGCCGCTGGTTTTGATACTCGCGGTCTCGGCTTACATTTACCTGCGGACAGCCAACGGCAAGTTGATGCTGCATAAATTTTTGTTGAAGATTCCGGTTGCCGGGCAGTTGATCCGAAACATGGCGACCTCACAACTCGCTCGTTCACTCTCAACGCTGCTTTCGGGTGGTATTACGGTTCCGGATTCCTGGGACATCGCCTCGCAATCGATAAATAATCTCGAACTCAGAAGGCGCAGTCAGGGAGTTTTGCCGATGATCCGTGAAGGCCGTTCGTTTACCGAGGCGCTCGAAAAAGCAAATTGGCTACCCGAACTCGCGCTGGACATGATCGGGATCGGTGAAAAATCAGGAAGTTTGCGTGAGATGCTCGACGAAGTTGCGATGTTCTACGATGCCGAGGCTGAGGTGCGTCTGGAGCAGCTGACGACACTGCTTGAGCCCGTTATCTTGCTGTTTATGGCAGGCGTCGTTGTTGTCATTCTGCTGGCGATCTATCTACCGATCATCCAGACGATATCTTCAGGCTCTATGAAACGTTAGCTACCCAAATTGAATTTATGAACGTTGAAACTGTTACCCAAGAGATAGATGCGACCGAAGAGACCAACGTCTCGATGCCGAAGATCGAGCTATCGGATTTTATTCCCAACGAACCGCCTGAGGTTACCCACGCAAAGCAGATCGCGAAGCGTTACCGTCTGCCGTTCATCGACTTGCTGCCAACC
>JBBRUA010000032.1:0-15913 GCA_038248245.1 Pyrinomonadales bacterium
CTACACAATTTATAGGCGCTACCAGAGTGCGTTAGGACAAATCGGTGCGGATTTGGGATCTGTACGCCGCAAGCAGTCTGACCTATCACAGAAACTCGAGGCTTATACTAAAGTCTCTACCGATCTGAGCCAGCAACTTGCTAATCAGAAGGCTGAGATCAGCCGGTTGAAACAGGGTATGGCGGGTCAGAGTACCGCGTCTTACGCACCTCCGCCGCCGCCGGTTGTGGAGTATGCGAAAGAGCAGTCCCGATTTCCGGTTTCGGTTGACGACTATCTGTCAAAATATGGCCCCGGTTCGGTGCCGGCTAAATGGGATTATAAAGAAGGAATGATCGTGCAGGACAGCGGCGAAGAGGGCGGTTTGCTCGTAATTCAGGATGAAGGCCGTATGTATCTCGTGCCGCGGTTCGGCTTCTTTTCCACCAAGAGCGACTACACGACCTATTTTGAGCAGTATTACACTTGTGCCCGGCCGATGGGCGGCAGCGTTTGGATCCGCCAGCCAGCCGTTGTCCAGCAGGTGGTCGGCGGATGGGAATTGATATCGCAGGGCGAGCTGGAAGTTCGCTAAACGGAGCACGGACGTCCACGTCCGTAGTTGATGCGTAAAGGAAGCCTCATACAATTTTTCAGTTTGTGTTGCCTTCTATTTGCGGGCATCATCGGATGCTCCCGAGGCTCGTCCGGTCTGCTCGAATACGTGCCGGCGGACAGCATGGCGATCGTCATCGTCAACTGGGCGACGGTAAGGAACGATGCCGATCTCAAGTCAATGATAAAGGGCATCGAAATTGAGTCGCAGATGACGCGGTTGGGCACCGAAAGCTCATCAGTAAGCGATTGGCTGGTCTTTGCGGGCATAGGTTCGCGCTCGGCCTTACTTATACAGGGCAAGTTCGACCGGCGAAAGCTGGCGGAACATCTTAAATCGACCGGATGGAATGAAGTATCTGTCGAGGGGAACAAGCTCTACTCAACCGATAACGATTATGCGTCGCTGGCGGATGGCGTCGTGATCGGCGGGCCGCGTGAGGGCGTCATAGCAGCTTTGCAGACGCGCAAAAATTCGGGTAAGAATATAGCCTCGTCCGCGTCGTTCAAAAACATTAAGGACGAGATGCCCGCCGGCAAAAGCCCGATCATGGGATTCCTGATAGCGCCCGAAGGCACACTCGAAGCAGCCGACGCAGCTTTGTCCGTAACTGCTGGTGCGATGTCACTTTTCGGCATGGGAGAGATCGGGTCGGTACTGAGGCTTGTAAATGTGGCAAGCGGGGTGGGCTTTGCGGTGGCTAACGGCAAATCAAAAGAAAAGTGTGCCGTCAATTTTTGTGTAGTGATGCGGGACGAAAAAACGGCATCTATTGCCTCCGCGGCATTAAACGCGATGAAGAGCTTGTCCTCATACGTTGGGACCGCCGGTGACAAGGAAAATCTTAGCAGTTTTAACATCACACAGAGAAAAAAAGTTCTCTCAATAAAGATGGAAATGCCCCGCGACATGCTGATGCCTGCGCAATAGAGCGGAACAAATTCTGGTGCCACGATGGCTCTGGCTAGAGAAACAACATGACCGATAAGAAAAGCATTCGCGTATTTTGCCCGGTCCACGAAGCCGCTTTCGAGGTCGAGAGCGGGCCGAAAATCCTTTGTGAGATCACCGGACACGCTCTCTCGACGCAATTTCCGGATTCGGAAGTATGGGAATACTGCTGCAATTGTGCCACCTTTGCACCGAGCCAATTGGGCAAAGGCGAAAAGGCGAGACCATACTGCTTCACTTGCCAGACGGAGATATCCACGCGGTTCGCCTGCTCAAACTGCATGATCTTGTCCTTCGAAGGCAAGGGGAAATCGAAGGGGCAAATGTATTCAATTAGCGATCAGGGAATTGTCCCGGCTTGCCCAGGCTGTGAACATATTAGCGCCGGATCGATCGTTAGCCACGCTTGCGACGAGCTTGACGCAAAAATATTTACGTCGCGCGAGAAATGTTCCTTTTGCTTAGAGAATACAAGGGTGGACTTCGTTATGCCAGGCGGAGCCCCCGCGGACACCATAGTGTGTCAAAACTGCCGTGCCGTTAACCCCGCGATAGCCGCTTTTTGCGGGAAGTGTAAGTATCAATTAAGAAGCAGTGTTGACATCACAAGCTTTGGTACAGACGATCGCAGAACTCAATTATTAGGCTCGCTTTGCCCGAATTGCAGCACTCCCGTCCCGACAAATTCCGACTTTTGCGGCGAGTGCGGGCAAGCGGTTAAAAGTTCGGCCCCGCCGCCGCCGCCACCGCCACCGCCTCGTCAGAGTACGGGAGAGTCAAACATTTTAAAAGAGGCTATAGACGCTGGAAAGAGCGCCTATTATGCCGAAAAGGAAAACGCGACCGCTGGTCAGCTTGGAAATCCGACTGCGATCGCAAATATACTAAAGGACCCGATAGCAAAAGTGATCGGCATTGGCGTCATCGGCATAATTCTATTTATAGGATTGATCACCGCGATTAGCTCAAAGTCACGAGTTCCGTTGCCAATGTCAATCAGCCCGATAATTCGATCGCGAATGCTATGACCCGCCCGGCCAATGCCGCGAGAACCGCAGCTAATACAGTTGCAAATGCGGCCAATACAGTCCCGAATACAAACCGCTCCAACCCGTCCCGCACCGACCCCCGGATTGGAAAAACCGGAACACTCACGACGGACACAAACCTCCGGGAATCACCTGATCCCGAATCGACTTGGCTAGGCACTCACTATCGAGGGGCAAGAATACGAATTTCAGATGTTACAAGTGTTACCAATAGCGAGGGGGGTACTTCCGTCTGGTTTAGGATCGAAATTACGTCGTTCGGCACGAGTGTCGACCCTAACAATTACGGTAAGGATAAAGATGATTACAGTCAGGATACTGGCTGGGTAAACAGCTTCCCTTATGTTTATGAAGGAAATAGAAAGTATCGTACCCAACTGGTCAAACTTGATTAAAGCTCAGCCTAAAGACCCCACTCGAGGTTGAGTATATGGCTTTTCCAAGAGCTATAGCGCTTTCGGAGGTATTATGGTCGGCTCCAGAAATGAAATCATTCGATGGGTTCTCTCAGCGACTCTACCGGGAATTTTCGAGACTTGACAGAGACGGTGTGGGCTACCGTATTCCGAAGCCGATCGGTCTCGTGGATCGAGCTTTTTCTGAGACTGGCGAACCAGTGGTGGAGTTAAGCTCCCCCATTCCGGACGCCTCGGTTTATTTTACAGTAGACGGTACGGCACCCGACGTTTCATCAAGCCAATATCGCGAGCCAATTGTTCTTAATCTGGCTAGCGGCAAGTTGGTGCATTTGAAAGCGTTTGTCCTAAGTTCGACTGGTCGTAGAAGTAAGATCTACGGTGCCAAATTCACGCGTCTTTCGAAGCCCGAATTGAAATGAACGGTTGCCCGAGTTTCAAGACGGCTAGTATGTTGATTTTTGTCTTGGGTTAATATCACCATTCTTTACGCTTGTAGAAATCTAGCGGATCAAGCTGAGGCTCATGAAACACTGTTCATCATGCAAAAAAGTCTACCAGGATGATATTCGATTTTGTTACGACGATGGAACGACACTTTCCGATGGCGTAATGAATATCGAAGAGAAAGCCATAGACGCAAAGCATGCGATTTCCATTGACTCGCAAGCATCGTCACCAGCGACCTTTTCGGGCAATCAAGCAGCTCTTACGAAGAAGTGGCCTTTCTTGATAATCGGTTTATTGATTGCAGCGTTAGGCGTAATGGCGGTGTTACTTGCTAGGCAGCAGTGGGACATAGTTCCAGCCACAGACTCGACTCTACGAGAGAGCGTTTCAGAACCTGATCCAAATGTTCCCAACATAATGATCAGCGACAGAATTCCACCCTCAAGGGCTGACATACAAAGTAAGGACGCAAGTGATTTGCCGGTGGGCCGATGGTCAGGAGACTGGTCAACCTCCACCGGAGCTTACCTTACCATCAACCTATATCTTAGCGAAAACGGAACGGGCAAAGTGGATGGTCGGGTCGAATGGACACTCCAACGGACAACGAGATCCGATAAAATGAGCAAGATAGGCATGTCGGCAACCGAATACGTTCGAGGCCAATTTGATCCGACAACACGTTTGCTTACAATGACAGGCTATCGAAAAGAGGATCCGAACGATGTATTGGTAATGCTCGATAGCTACCGCCTTAATCTCTCACCGGACGGCAGGCACTTGAATGGGGCCGCAAGGAACGGCGGTAAATGGAACGGGAGAGTTAAATTGGGAAGGTAGCAGTCGCGAAAGCTACGAAGGCCGAAGACTGAGAAGGGGGCTTTGCGCATCGTGGATTTCCTCAAAATTAATAAATGAAACATTGTCCCTCTTGTAAACAAATCTATGGTGACGACGTCCGGTTTTGCTATGCGGACGGTACATCCCTAGTTGGTGGTGCCGCCGAACAACCAGGTGAACGGCCTACTGCGATGCCGATCGATGGTGCCCAATCGCCACCATATGTTTCGAAAGTTAAGACCTTAGAATTGCCTTCGACTACCAATATTGCACTCATCGGCATGGCCTTTTTTGCGATCCTGGCGGCTGGGGCCATTATTTTGTGGATGCTATCCATTTCAAATGCGACGCGGAATGCGGCCGATACCGGGCAGACGAATACCCCCACTCCATCGCAGACAAGAGGCAACGAGCGTCGTTTGCCTACGCCCAATGCCCGTAACGACAATATCCCAGCCAATAGAGACTCTTACCAAATGACACCAACGGCCCAGACCGAAAACCAAGAGCAGACTCGAGGCAAAGTTTTGGATACGATAGATGCGTGGAAACAGGCGGGTGAATCGCGAGATATCGACGACTATATGGCGTTTTACGGCGACGTCATTGACTATTACAGAAAACCAGAGTCGAGCAAAAGTTTTGTCCGCGGAGACAAGCAGCGAGCCTTTACCAAATTCCAAACGGCGACGGTAAATATCACCGATCTCAACGTCTCGCTCGGCGCGGACGGTGAATCGGCAGAGGCACTTTTTGATAAAGAGTGGCTCTATGATGGCAGAACTCGATTTTCCGGCAAGGTCAGGCAGCGACTGCGGCTTCGGCGGATAGATGACAGATGGTTGATATTCGGCGAACGAGACATCAAGGTGTACTACGTTAATAAATGAAGTGGTTTTCGAATTGCGTCGAGAAAGTATGACTGATTGGATGTCTGAGTGAACGATTTATGTATTGTCCCAAATGCGGTAGAGAAAATCTGGCTAAGAACAAATTCTGCAATGGATGCGGTGTTGTGTTATTAGTGCAGCCTGTTGCCCCAAGCCCGATTGTTCCGCCTCCGCCGCCAACTCCTGTTGATTGGCCGGCGGAGCCATCGCCACCCATCTTAGAGTATCCCGACACAACGGCTGCAAATGAGGCTGATTCGCGAGAGCGAACGATCCAAATATCTGAAATCGACAAAGAATTGACTGTAAATGAGGATTTCCGTGAAGAAGAGGATTCGCAGGAGATGCGTCGTGTGTTCGAGGAGGCAGAGAGTCGTTTCGATGAACTTTTTCCGAGCGGTGAGTCTGCCAATATAAAGGAACCGCCGTCAGCCGAATTGCTTTTCGCACAAAACGACGAGTTAGAAGTGACCGCCGTCGCGCCGGAACCGCCGCCGCTCCCCGCACATCCGCCCGATCAAGACGACGAGTCGGAAATGACTGCCGCCGCACCGGCACCGCCACGTGACATCCCGCTGAGACTGGCGATTGATGAGCTTATCGCGGCCCCTCAAACGAGTGCCGGGGATAGAAGTCCGCCTGGAGGGCGGGGCAAAATGGCCGCAGTGATCGGTATCTCGGTTGGGGTCCTGATATTAATTTCAGGAGCGATTTTTGGAATCTTGTATTTTAGGTCTTCAAATGGTCTCTCTGCCAATCGGTCCGTAAATACAAACGCAAATTCCGTTGAAACGGCTCCGAACTCACCGCCTCCGGGCATGGCATTCGTTCCGGGTGGGGAATTTATGATGGGGAGCGATAAAGATGATGAGTATTCCCGGCCTGCTCATAAGGTTACCGTCAAGTCTTTTTTCATCGACTTGACCGAAGTGACAAATGAGGAATATAAGACCTTTGTCGATGCGACAAATCACACACCGCCGCCGAGATGGAGGAATGGAATATTTGCGGACGGCAAGGCTAATTTTCCGGTAACTGGGGTTAATTGGGACGACGCCAATACGTATGCAAAATGGGCAAATAAACGCTTGCCTACCGAGGAAGAGTGGGAGTTTGCGGCACGCGGAACTACGGGGTATCTCTATCCTTGGGGCAACGAATGGAAGCCCGGAAATGCTAATGCAGCGAGTCAGGCGAAAGGATTGCAGGAAGTCGGAAGGGAGGCAGGTAAATCACCGTTCGGTGTAATGGATATGAGCGGAAACGCCTGGGAATGGACCACAAGCGACGCCTCAGCGTATCCTGGAGGCAAGAGTTTCTCAGGTAATTATATTAACCCGAAAATTATCCGGGGCGGGTTTTGGGACGGAACGCCGGAAACAGTCACGACGATCTATCGCCGTGCTTATGGTGCTGTGGCGGAGAAAAAGTATGTAAATACCGGCATCAGATGTGTAAAAAATAGTGAGGAAAAGTAAAGATGTTCAAACTAAAGGGCCTATGTGGTTTATTTTTAGTATTTATTTTTATGGCAATTTCATTGCCGATAACGTTTGCTCAAAGTTCGGATCCGGAGCGTGACCGGACAAGCCGTCCGGTTAATGGATCACCGCCACTGAAAAATACACGTCGAAAACAACTGGCCGAAAAGAAGAAAACCAAGCCCGTCGCAAGATCAGGCGACATGGAAATACTCATAGATCAACCCGGAAGCCAGATATTCATCTCGAATAATAAAGGAACTGCGATTGGGCTGGAAGACTCATTGGTTACAGGAGCCGAGGGAGCTCCTGTTGTTGTTAGATCATTGGCTTCGGGTTGGTACACGGTCAGGGTTAAGAAGGACGGGTTTTTTGAGGAAACAAAGCAGTTTTACATCCGGCCCGGCCAGCCCAATCAGGCGGTAATTTCAATGCGTTCATCTATGGGCTATCTCACTGTTACGACGACGGTCTCTGACGCAAGAATCGAGATCGACGCTGTCGGGACATTTCAAGGTGGTCTTAACAGATACCTAATAAAGCCCGGTTCCTACAGAATTGTCGTTAGTAAAGAAGGTTATCTTTCAAGTGAGCAGAATGTTGAAATTGAGCTGGCCGGCTTCGAAAAAACCGTTATTATTCCGCTCTTTCTTCGCCCAAAATGACAGAGATCGCAAAAACGCTGAATAAGTAACTCTAACTGATCTACGAATCGTAAATATATTGTTTTATTGAGTTTATCCGACGTTAGTTTGTTATTCGTACCTAATGCGAGTATTCGAATAAAGAGAAAATAGCTCTAAGTTGTTGAAAATAAGCTATTTCCGGAGGGTATAAAATTTTTTGTGTTAATCGTCATTGAGGGTCAAACGGATTAAGGTTTGGCAATAGGGGAAAAGATGACGATAGACAATGAGTTGATTGACAATTTACTAAAGGGGTACAAGAAGCCTGAGTATCTGATCGGGGAGAACGGGTTGTTGAAGATGGCAGTAAGTGAAAGGCCAAGCGACCAGCCTCTGATCCATCATTAGGATCGGGGATTGCAATATGCCGCAACGGTCTATAAAAAAGAATTACAAAGAAATAGTATTACGCCATCGATGACCGATGGTTACGACTGCTACCAAAACGCCTTGGCGGAAAGAGTCAACGGGATCTTAAAACAGGAATTCCTGCTTGAGACCTGAAATACCAGCCGTGAGTTGGCGATACTGGTAAAGGAATCCATTGACACTTACATTCAAAGGAGACCTCATCTAAGTTTATCTATGAATACTCCAGATTTCGTACACGAAAAAGCCCGCGAATATAAATTCACAGGCTTCTTTAATTCTAACTAAAAACCGTCAACCCTATTTCCGGACGAGACAGGGATCAGAGTTCCCGCTATTCCAGAGAGGATCAAGAGCGTAGCGAAGACGAGTAAAACATAATAGTTAACTGACATTCACCGAGTAAGCACCGAAAACGACGAATCTGTTAATTCAAGAGATTCCGCTGTTCCCGTCAATTTCTTTATAATTATGCCTGCAGATGAGCCTCGACGAACCAGAGAAGCTTGTCGATCTGGCGTGAAATGCCGGTAAAAAGATCGGCTGTGTCGGCATCTCCCAATTCTTCTGCCTTGTCGATGTCCGCACGTATTTTTTTACCAAAATCGGAGAGTGCCGTGGACAAAGCGTCAACGTGAGCTGCTCCGTCAGAGATCTCGAGCGGATATTCCGCGAGCGAAGAGTTCTGCGCGGCGACGCGGACAGTTCCCATGGCGACACCGCCGAGCGTTGTAACACGTTCGGCAATGTCATCGACATGGACGTCGAGCTCTGACGCAACCTTGTCAAATAACTCGTGCAGGGCGATGAAGTTCATTCCCTTCACGTTCCAGTGGGCCTGTTTTGCCTGCGATTTGAGGTCGGCCGCATCAGCGAGACGCTGATTTAACAACGCGACCAATTTTTCCCGTTTACCTTTAGCAATGTCGATCTTTGTAGTATGTAGCATAAATAAATCCTCCTGAATTTAGAATTATTCTAATTCTAAAACTAACGAATGTCAAACTAAAAATTCAGTTTAATTCCCCGAATGATTCGATCGACGTTCGAAATTCGTTGGATGAAAAGTTGTCACGGTATGAAAAAGTATTTCGAAAATTAGTTTAGCGGTCTAATGTGAGATTCGTTCGTTCGGGTCGTTGCCCCTGGCCACGTCCCGGTCTGACATTGGTTGAACCCGTACCTCTAAAAAGTGGGGTAAAGAGCCATTTCGAGTGGTTTTCGATACCGTAATACGCGATGACCGATCTGGCACGGCTTTGACTCGCGACGCCGATGAACGGCGTGTTTTCGGTCAGGATCTCTATCTCGCCGTCGTCCGGCTCAGTGTTGTCGCTGTCGGTCTCGCTATTGACAGAATTTACGATAACCAAAGAATATCGGTCGAAGAGTTGGCTTGGATTCGACGGCAAAAGTCCGTTGTTAAAGGCTTGAACGCGCTTTGCGAAAGGGCCGATACCGGCAATGTCCGGTTTGATCAACCGCCATTTTCCGTCTTCGCTAAGCGGATCGGTTGCGGCGGAGGCTCGAAGTATCTGACGCTTCTTAGTTCCATTCGGAAGGCCTTCGAGCAGATCGTCGATGGAGTTAGGAAGCTTCGCGCCTTGATAATATGTTACGTACTCTTTGATCGCATTCGCGACCTCCTCGCCGCGGCGGATCGATTCGAGTTCGCGTTCGCGCTGAACCTCGACCATAATGGTCGGCGCGACGGCGAGTAGCGAGATCGCGAAGATCGACATCGCCGCTAACACGGCAAACAACGTCATCCCGCCTTCGGATCTCTTGTTAATTGTCACCATCATCGTCGACGTCGTCTTTCGTAGTTTTCTGCTGTTGTTGCGGCTGTGGCGGAACATATCTCGGAATATTGCTTGGTATGCCCGGAATATCGCCCGCAGGGATCGCGCCCGGATTATATGGCTGAAAGCCCGGGTCGATGCCGGGAATGCCCGTCGGGAAGCCGTTGTTAGGCCGCCCTGCGGGTTGACCGCCCGGAGCTCCTGATCCGCTAGTAGCGGTTTTCACGATCGGTAATCTATGCCTGAATCCGAGCGTCGTGTCTTCGAAGACGACCTCAGCGGATGAAATGCTCATCACCCGAAAACGCCCGCTAACCACGTCATTGAGTCGCGCCGTGAACGGTATCTGTTTGCCGTTCTCTAGAAAATATGCCGTGTCGTTGTTATAACGCTTGCGGCCGATCATGCCGATGAACTGAAAACCCGGCCGCGGCGGAGCCTGTATTTGCAGCATAACCTGATTGGAATAACTCTTTCCGTCCGGTGACTGAATGATGATCTGCCGTTGACCTTCCGTGGTTATCAGGTTGGCCGGAATGTCTGCGACCAACTTCTGAGCGTTGATAAACGTCGTCGGAAGCTCGGTTTGGCTAAAGTATATCCGGGAATCGGGCGTAAAACGGTCGCCGTTTACCTCAAGTCTGAATCCGGGCGAACCGGCGTAAAGGCTCTGAGGATTCAGATATCCGACGATAAAACCGGGCGTTGGTCCCGGCGTCGGCGGCGCAATGGATGGCGGAGGCGGTATCGGCGTCGGGCTATAAGGCGTCGGAAGCGGCGGCTCGTAAAATGCGAAGATATTGCGGCCCGCATCGGGAGCTCCGAAACCGCCCGGAGTGTAATTTATAGCGGTCGTTATCTCGCTAAAATTTTGCTCTTCGGCCGTCGGCACTTTGAACTTGTCGGGGTTACTCGTAACCGTGACATTAATCTTTGGCGTCGGCGAACCTTTAGCGGCGGTCGAACCACTGCCAAAAAGACTCCGCCCGAAGGCGAAATACAACGCAAAGATCGCGAGTACGCCGAGCAAGATCGCGGCGATGATCTTGTTCCGTTCGGTTGTAGTTTTACCTGCAAAGACTGCCATTTCAAAAACGTTCTACTGTCTACTGCGTTACCGTTGTGGTTACGAGCGGAGCAAAATTTGCCCGGCGAAAATACGCGGCCATCTCTAGCCGAAGTGCGACGACCTCGCCACGGGTTTTGCCCTGATTCCGTTTGACTTGCTGAATCGGAGCGGCTGCAGCCATCGGCATGCCGGTCATCGGATCGATCGCTCCGACCTGTGCTCCCGCTGATTGCGGAGGCTTTGTCAGGTCGATCTTTTTCTGTTCGGTGTCCGACGGTGCGAGTTCGACGGAGCTGACGATGATAAATTCGTTGCCGGTCTCAATCTCGCGGATGAACCGACGCAGACTCTGATACGAACCCTCGACGGTCATCGTCACATAAATTCCCGGGAATAAGCTGCGAAATCGTTCGCGGCCGCCGTCGTCACCGGATCTACTATTATTTCCCTGATCGATCGTCTCGAGCGGCTGATAGTCCGGCCCGGTCGTATTTGTCAGGCCATAAGCGAGGATCAAACCGTTGATCCTCTGATAAAGAGCGGTGCGGCCACTGGTTGCGATCGGCAGAAATCTTGTCTCAAAATCATCGGCACTTGTGAGCAGCTTGGCGACCTGCGTTTTGGTGTCGGTTATCTCGCCATATTTCGACTTGGCTGAGAGCAATTCGGCCTCGAGGCGGTTCGCCTCCGAACGGTTCTTGGCTACTTCCTGACTCGACGGGACGACCGCAAAAACATAAACAAGGATTGCGACCAGCAAAATTATCGCACTTGCAGCAACAGCGGCGATCTCGGTGATGCCCCACATGCCGAAATAGACCTTTCGGGGGCGACGCGTAGTCAACGTCGGATCTGGAGTAGGTTCTAAAATTACGGGTGTTTCGATCAAAATCTCGGGCATTAGCGGTCACCTCCCTGATTCTGAGCGACATCCGGAGCCGGCGCATCCGAATTCCCATAGCCGGGCGAGTAAATTATCCGTAGCGTATATTCTGTATACGTCATCCGGTCGGTTCGCTGAAAGTCCTGTCCGCGAAGCTCGGCCTGGAAATGCCCTGAATTCTGCATATTCTGGATCATCGTCATCACGGACGGATAATCGCGACTGAGAACACCGAGTTCGAGTTCGGCTTTGGTCCGGTCGCCGTCGGCGTAAATATTCTGAACAACGATCCGCGAAGCGCTGACACTGCCCGGGAGCACCGATTCGAGATCGGCAAACAGCCTCGACCAACCGAACGTTTTATTCGCGACGAGCTTATGCGAGGCGGTTAGGATCGCCTTCTGCTCGGGCGTCAATTGCTGCTGTACCTTCTCGCCTTCGCCTTTGAGTTGTTTGATCCCCGCTTCGCGTTCGGCGATCCTGGCGGCTAGTTCTTTGTTCGCATCCGCATTCTGCTTGAGCAACGTCAGACAAATAACGACGCCGACGCCCGCCAACAGTAGCATCACGGCCGAAAGCAAATAAGGTAAAACCCTGTTTCTAAAAGGCTTAGTGGAAAGATTGAGATTTGTTATCAACGACAAACTGTTTCCCCGACAATAGAAAAAATACCGCAAACCGACGCCTCGAAACGCGCCGTGCTGAGCGAAAATAAAGTTTAGCACGAACGAATTTCAATGTCTTTCACGCTATAACTACAGCTATGTTGCAATATTAGTTCTTCGCGGAGGCAAATGACGGTCGAGTTCGGCGGTTGTCATATCGCGATAGGCGGCGACGCGGTTTCGGCCGTCACGTTTTGCCCTGTAAAGGGCGGAATCGGCCATCTCTACGAGCTCGATAGGATCTGAAGAGTCATCGGGAAAGGAAGAAACACCGATGCTGACCGTAATATTATGCGATTCACTGGTTCGGCCGGGCTGGAGAACAGTGAACGCCTGCTTTTCGATGCTTTCACGCATGCGTTCGGCCGCGACCAGTGCCTGAGGTAACTCGGCATCCAGCAAAAACGCGGCGAATTCGTCACCGCCAAATCTAGCCGCTGCGTCGCCGGTTCGCAGATTCGTCATGATTGAAAGTCCGATCTCCTCGATCGTCTTACTGCCGGTCAGGTGTCCGTAAGTGTCGTTGACGCGCTTAAAATTATCACCGTCCATCATGAGCACGCAGAACGGCCGGTCCTCGGCGGTCGCCCGCCCGGCCTCGCGCCGCAGTTCGGAGAAAAAGGAACGGCTCGACAGCAGTCCGGTCAGGTCGTCGTGTGAGATCAAGCGGTGAATTTGCCGCTGGTACTCGCGGTCGATCTCGTCAAGCAGATCAAACCTCAGTATCGTCTCGCCGATCGAGATCTTGTCGCCATTTCGCAAACGCTCGCTCGTCACCCGCTGGCCATTCAAAAATGTTCCGTTACGCGACTCAAGATCGGTTAAAACATATTCTGTGACGAGGGCCGCGTTACTCTTTACGGCAGTGACCCGAGCATGTTGCCGCGAAACTTGAGTATCGTTAACACGGACATCAGCCTCGAGAGCGCGGCCGAGAATTACCTCTTCCCGCTCAAGCGGAATAGGCACAGCGATCAACTCACCGCTCAGGAAAACCAGAGCAGGTCTAAGATCGCGGCGTAATATCTCAGCATCATTCATAACCTGCAGGAGCAGTCGGGAAACGAACCACCTTATATGATAACTTATGCGCTGCTACAATTTAAAGGCTTTTTTAACATTGTTATTTCGTCCATTCGTCGGCGATGTGGGCGTCTATTTTGATAGGAACACGTTTGACGTATTGCTCACCGGCCCGGAGCATTGAGGACTCGAGAATTTTAGAGATTTGTTCGGCGTCGGCAACATCGCATTCGACGATTACTTCGTCGTGGACGATGTTAACGAGTTTGGCTGATGTAGGGCGAATGTCTTCGTGGAGAAGGCGCAGGGCTCGTTTTAGGATGTCGGCGGATGTGCCTTGGATCGGCATGTTTTTAGCATAACGCTGGGCTGAGGCCACCGAGGCACGATCGTTTTCGTCAAACCGAAAACGAGCCAGACGGCCCGATCGTGTCCGTGTCATTCTCGTTTCCCTAACGTTTGACGCAGCCATTCGCAACCATTCGTCCATACGCGGATAGGTCGCGAAATACTTACGCAGCGTATTCTCGGCTTCGCTTTGCGTGAGGCCGGTCATCATCGCAAAGCGTGACGCACCAATGCCGTAAACAACACCGAAATTTAGCCGTTTCGCGAAGGAACGCTGATCGGCCGTGACATTTTCGGCCTTGATCCCGAAGACCTGAGCCGCCGTCGCCGAGTGAAAGTCTTGGCCTGATTCGAACGCCTCGATAAAATTCTTGTCCTCCGAAAAGTCAGCGAGAATGCGTAGCTCGATCTGCGAATAGTCGGCGATCACGAGTTTTCGTCCCTCGGGAGCCATAAAGCAACGGCGATATTCCTCTTCGTGGGGTACCTGTTGAAGATTCGGTTTCGAACACGAAAAGCGTCCGGTCGGTGCTCCGATCAGACGAAAATCGGCGTGGATGCGCCCGGTTTTGGATTCAATAAATTCAAGAATATTCTCGCCCGAACTCGATATCGCCTTGGCGTATCCGCGGTATTCGAGCAGTTTCGCGACGACGGGATATTGTTCTGCCAGCGGCTGCATCTCCCACGCACGCGTCGTATTCGGCACGGGAACTCCAAGATTTACAAGAGCGTCCGAAACCTGAGCCTGCGAGTCGAGATTGATCTCTGCCCGACCAAACAGCGACGCTTGGGCGACACCGGCTGACAGCAGATCCTGCAGTTGATCGGCCGCCTTAGACTGGAGCTTTTTGACCTTCTCGAGTTGCTCGCGCCAGCGTGGTTCATCGAGGTAAAATCCGTTGAGCTCCATTTGAGCTACCGGCACTACGCAATCGTTCTCAAGTTTTAGAACTTCGGTCAGGTCGTCGGCGACGATCCGCTCTTCAAGCTTTTCGCGGATCTCAGGCATGATCGCAGCATCTTTTGCGGCGTATTCGACCTGCGATTTAGTGAGTTCACCTGCTGCCCAGTCACTGACCTGTTCGCTCTTATCGAGAGTGCGGCCAAGAAAAAATTGAACAACATCGGCAAGTCCATGACGGCGTTCGCCTTCACCGGCCGAGATCAGAATGCTCGCGAGATAGGTATCGTAAATATTCCCGACCTCGACGCCGAGGTGATGTCTGACCCATTTCGTATCAAATTTTGCGTTGTGAGCGATTTTTGTCTGTTTGTTCGATGACAGCAGGTCGCGAAGCGGGGCAAGTTCGGGCATCGTCCGCAGATCGCCTTTATCGCGGAATGGTTTCAGGTCGATGACCTTTGTGTTTTGGCCGTTGCTGAGCTGGACGAGACGCAGTTCGCCTTTGTATGGGTCGAGGTCGGTCGTCTCGACGTCGAAGCCGAGAAACTTGTCGTCCGTTAGTTCGCCGCACGCCCTTTTGAGCGATTCGGCATCGCTGACAAGTTGAAAATAGATTTCCATTGACCCAATTGTATCTGCGACACGGCGGCAATGCCAACGGGGCCAACGGAAACGCGAAAACTATAATTTGAGAAATTTGGAGCGAAGAATTTTGGACTGCAGACGGCTTGAATTGATCTCCTGGCCGTTCGAAAGGGCAACAAGATAAGTACCGCCCGGCATCGGTGAAATGCGAGAGATCATCGAAAGATTTGCGATTGCCCCGCGCGATAGCCGCACAAATTTTTTCTCATCAAGACGCAACTCGAGATCTTTGAGACGGTAATTGATAGCGTATTTCTGATTCTTTCCGGTCGTCAGGTGAAGCAGTTCACCGTCGGCAACTATCGACGCGATCTCATCGACTGGAATCAAAAAAATCTCTTCTTTCTTCCGAACCGGTATGCGGTCGAGAATTTCCGCTTTCTCAGCATCCCCAAAGGTTTTGGCCGTATTCCTGAGTTTTTCAGTCTCGGTTGCACGCCAGTCGTCCTGTTCTAAACGCTCCGCGGCACGCGCCAGGGTTTCGCCGAGACGTGAACGCTCGACCGGCTTCAGCAGGTAATCGACCGCGTTGAGTTCGAACGCCTGAACCGCGAATTCGTCGTGAGCCGTTACGAATGCGACAAGCGGCATCTGCGATTTACGCAGCATTTTTACAGCGTCGAGGCCTGACAATTCCGGCATTTTGAGATCGAGAATCGCAAGGTCGGGCTTCAGACTTTTGATCAACTCGACTGCGTCCGCACCGTTTTCCGCTTCGCCGACAAGCTCGACCTGTTCGAATTCACGAAGCACAGCCTTCAAAAATTCACGAGCCGGACGCTCGTCGTCGGCGACAATTACTCTTAGCTTGTTCATAAAATTTTAATTTTTCGGAAGCTCGATC
>JBBRUA010000033.1:0-15778 GCA_038248245.1 Pyrinomonadales bacterium
AGCCCTTTTCCGGTGCATTTTTTTTTAATTCTACGACTTTCTCAGGTTGCCAAGCGAATGGCATCATGCGTTCCAATCTGTCTATAATTAAATGACAAAGTCTAAAGTCTTTTAGTGAGGGGTAGAATCTGATGAGTACTGAAATTTTGAATTTTGAGACGGAAAATGGGGATGCGACGGCGTTTGTTGCTTTGCCTGCGGGTGAGGCGACGCGGGCGGTTTTGGTTATTCAGGAGTGGTGGGGGCTGAACGATCATATTCGCGATATCGCCCAGCGATGGGCCGACGAGGGTTTTGTGGCGATCGCACCGGATCTTTATCGCGGACGGCTGGCGACGTCGAGTGAAGAGGCGGGCAAGTTTATGCAGGAACTCTCGACCGAGGACGGTCTGGACACTATCGCGAAGGCGATCGAGGCTTCGTCTCAGGCACACGGCATCTCGCACTTCGGCATTACAGGCTATTGCATGGGCGGAACGTTTGCTTTGCGGGCGGCATGTGAGGTCGAGGGCATCAGTGCGGCGGCGGCTTTCTACGGCGATGTGCCGCCTGATGACGTTTTGCAAAAGCTGACAGTTCCGACAATATTTATCTCGGGCACCCGCGACGCATGGATCAACCCGGAAAAGGTCGCCGGACTCGAAGATGCCGTCGAACGTTTCGAACTGCCGATAACCTCAGTCAAATACGAAGCCGACCACGCATTTTTCAACAACACGCGGCCGGAGGTTTACGACGATGCGGCAGCGAAAGACTCATGGGCACTTGTCACGGGATTTTTTAACGACAAGCTGTAAGCAAAAGAGTGATACAACGCAGGACTTTTTCGGCCGGTCTTTTGCTATCACTTCAGACTGGGATTCTGGAGAAACGAGTTAAGTTCCGCAGCGACCGGGAGAGAGGTACGTGCACCGACCGCCCGGCATTTGAGAGCGGCGACGGCATTTGCGGAGCGGGCACTTTCCTCGACCGAGCGGCCGGTCAGCAGTCCGTAGAGCATTCCTACGCGAAAGGCATCCCCGGCACCAGTCGTGTCACGGCATCCGCCGGGCACGGCGAAGCCGGGAGTCTGTATAAATTCACCACCGCAATACATCAACGATCCGCTCTCTCCAAGCGTCACGCCAGTGACCGCACACCCATACCGCCGATGAATTTCGATCAAAGCATCCCGCTGATCAGCGATACCGGTCAGGCGTTCGGGAAAATCGGACGATGCAACGAAAATATCGACGTATGAAAGCAGATCTTCGATACCCTCGAAAAGATTGTCGATATCCGACGAAACGATCGTGCCGGCGGCCCTTGCGGACTTTGCCATTTCAAGACAAGCGGCGGTGTCGTGTGGCGTGAAATGCAGAACCTTCGCAATCTTCGCCGCCGCGACTGGGGCTTCGTCCTTAGTGTAGGCGAGATTTGCTTCACGTTGCCAGATGACGGTGCGTTCACCGCTTTGCTCGTCGATAAGGATAAATGCGATCTGAGTCCGTGTATTCGGGACACGCTCCGCGTAACTAATTTCAACTCCTTCGTCGGTCAGCGATCGCATCCCAAGTTCTCCGGCATGATCATCGCCGAAGCGGCCGATGTACATGGTTTTAAGCCCGAGACGACGCAAACCGACGGTTGTCGAGGCGATCTCGCCGCCGACCGCCTGTGTATAGTCGACCAGTTCGACTTTCGAGTTAAACGCGGGATGATGCGGCACACGGATCAAGAAATCGACCGCGTTCGTGCCAAAGCCGACAACGTCGAATTCCTTGTCTTGGATCAATTTGAAGGGAAATTGCATAGAAAAATTGCCCGAAATGCCACGCCCGGACGATATTTGAAAAGTTGGCATTTAAATCTTGCCAAACCGTTGCCGGACACGATAGATTTAACAACAACGCTATTTTCACTTGCGGTTTAAGTGTTACGCAAACGATCCAGATTGATTTTCGGAGAAAGTTGAAATGCCAACCACAGTATGTCCTGAATGTACCGAGGAAGTTTTTGTCGATGCCGAGTCCGAACAGGGCGACACCATATCGTGCGACGAGTGCGGCACGACGCTGGTCGTCGTGGGCCTCGACCCGATTGAACTTGATCCGCGCTCGGAAGACGACGCAGGCGGCAGCGACACCGGTGACGATCTAGATTCGTACGGTTACGATGAAAGTTACTGACTCTCCCGTTCTTTTATCGGTCAGAATGAATGAAAGCGATCATTCTGACGCTTCGTTTTGACCTCCTTTCCGTTTTCTCCTTTCTGGTTTCCCAATAAAACCGAGCTATAACTGATCAGCACCATTGGCACGCTTTTTGTCTTGAAGAAAAGGGCGTGTGGAGCGTCTGCCCGGCTCTTCGCCGCTTTTCCCAAAGTTTACATTAGAGTGCCATGAATTTAAGCCGCATATTTGAATTTCGACGCCAAGCCAAATTTATAGGCTGCCTAACGCTGGCACTCATCGCTGCCAGCCTTGGATTTTACTTTTTTGGCGCGGGCATCGCCTTGGTGTTTTTGCCGCTGACAATATCAGGTTATTTAGCCTACCGCACGCACGTCGCGCATCTCGAGCATAAAGCCGCCCAGATATTGAGCACGAGCCGTATTCATCTAGAGACAGTTGAAGCCTTGGCGACTGCGATCGATGCCCGTGATCAGATCGGTTCCGGACATGTCCGGCGCACGCAGATCTATGCAGTTCGTCTCGGTGAGAAGGTCGGATTGGAGGATGATCAGATAAACGCGCTACGAACCGGATCGCTGCTTCACGATATCGGAAAACTCGCGATCCCCGATCACATCCTCAGCAAGCCCGGCCTGCTTTCACCGGCGGAGCTTGAGAAAACCAAGATACATTCAACTGTCGGAGCCTCAATTCTTGAGAAGATAGATTTTCAGGATCCGGTAATTCCGACGATCAGATTCCATCGCGAGCATTGGAACGGAACGGGATACCCTGAAGGACTTTCGGAGGAAAGTATTCCAGTTACGGCTCGAATCTTGGCAATCGCTGACGCCTACGACTCGCTTCGGAGCGATCGTCCATACCGCAAAGCGATGTCCCGCGAAAATGCGCGAAAACACCTTTTAAAGGAGGCCGGGAAACAATTCGACCCAACGTTTACGCACATATTTCTCAAGCATCTGACAATGTTTGAGTCCGAGATCAATGCACTGGGATTGTCATATGACGAGACCGGCAGAAATCAGCAAATGCTCCAAGACCTGTCAACCGATTTCGTTCAACAGATACAACTTGCCAATCGGGAGGCTTTCACGCTCTACGAACTTGCCCGTGAATTTGGGGCATCAGTAAGGATCGATGAGACGCTGACGCTTTTCACGGGAAAGATTCGCGATTTTGTTCCGTTCAATACATGTGCGATATTTCTGCTCGACGAAAACAATCGCAGCGCCGACGTGATCCATGCCGAGGGCGATCACACGGGAATGTTCATGTCGAAACGAATCCGAGTCGGCGAGGGCGCGACAGGATACGTTTTAAAGAAACGCGAGATCGTCAAAAACGTTAACCCTGATCTGGATTTCTCACTTTCCCAGCTTGATCTGGTTCAGGAATACTCAACCATGGCTTCTCTGCCGCTCGTACACGACGGCGAGCTGATCGGTGCGGTATCGGTTTATTCGCGCGATCTGAAGGTCTACGAGGATGAACACATCCGAATTCTGGAGACGATCTCACGTATCGCCGCAGACGCGATCGGTAAATCGAAACAGCACGACGAAGCTCAAGCCCACGCTCTCACTGATCCGATGACGGGTTTGCCAAACGCCCGGAGTCTGCAAATGCAGTTCGAACGTGAGGTCGCACGTGCCGATCGCAGCGGCAGCGGGTTTCAAGTGCTGATGCTCGATCTTGACGGCTTTAAGGCGGTCAACGATTCATTCGGTCATAAGGTAGGGGATAAAATGCTTGACGAGGTCGGACAGGTCATTCTCGGCCAATTGAGAGAATACGACTTTCTCGCAAGATACGGCGGCGACGAATTTGTCGCTCTCATCCCGAATGCCACTCCCGGGGACGTCGTGGACCTCTGTAAACGCATTGAAAAAGCCGTAAGTGATCTCAAGCTTGTCATTGAAGGCGACGTGACCGCATCAGTGGGCGTCAGTCTGGGTGCGGCGGAGTACCCTGGCAGCGGAGACAACTTCGACCAAATGATCGCAGCCGCAGACATGGCGATGTATGATCGCAAAACCCGCAGAAAACAAATTCGAGTGGTAGAACAGATCGGCGATTCGGCCCACCTGTCCGAGTTTATATCAAAGAAGGATCAGGCTGGTCGCGGTGCGGATCGTTCATTCCCAGTTCGAGCTTCAAGCGAAGGCTTTATCGTCGAACTGGACGAGTCACACGTCATCCTGTCGAACGCAATTAACTAGAAGGCTTGTGAAAAGCGAAAATGGATCTGGCTCTTTCGCAATCGATAAATCGCGTCAGGCCCCGCCGTCTGCGGTATCAAGAACCGGGGTGGATTGAGCAAATATCCGTAGTCGACGCCGAATTCGCCGCCCACCGGCGACTTGACCCGAATGCCAAGTCCGACCGTGTGCGACCATAGTGCACGCAGATTCTGACGAAACCGATCGTTCGCCGGGACGTCGGGCGGATTGAAAATATCCTTAACACGTCGGAACACGTTACCGCCGTCGTAGAACGGCACCGCTCGAACAGATCCGTTGAGCGGAATTCGAGCCTCAAGATTAACGACCGCCAAAGCGTTGCCGCCGAATGGGATCGAAAATGGGTCGAGAAAGACCGGTTCGCGTTTACTATTCAGAAAACTGCCCTGCGGAACAACGACTACACGCGGCCCTGCTTCTTCAAAATTAAATCCGCGCAATGTAGTAGACCCGCCGGCAAAGAAGCGTTCGCTGATCGGCAAGATCCCTTCGAGGCCCGGGAACTGAGAAATTGGGAAACGATCTCCGTTTGAGAAGACAGTCGCGAGTCCGAGAATGCCTCGGGCGGCAAACGTTGTATTTCTTAATTGCTTAAGCGTGTAATAGAAATTGTAGGTCGCCTGAAATTTCTGAAAACCGATGTTGGCCCCGAGCTGCGGAACGGAAACGCTATATTCAGCGATCAGATAGCTGCCGCGCGTTGGGTCGCTTGCACTATATTTGCACGGACTGCCCGGCTCACCTTTAGCAATAAGTTCGAGCAACGAGTATTTTACGGAACAATTTTCGCGTGTATCGCGAACCAGCGTCAAGCTAAGTCCCGACGTTCGAATTCGTGAATCAGGTTTGATGAGTTCCTTGATCAAAAGACTCTCGATGTTGAAGATACGCACATCTTCGAACTTGAACTTCGCAAAGAGAATACTGCGACTTCGTCGGCTGAGCGTTCGGCTCGTCTCGGCGGAAAGTGTCAAACGGTTGATCGTCGGGCTACCCGCATCATTGCCGAATTCGTCGATCGGATTACCGTCCGGATCTATCCGCTGAACAACGCCCAGAGTTCCCTTGTCAAAAACGGAGCGGAAAAATCTGGTAACTGTCGAATCGCGTTGATACTGTACCGAGATCGTCAGCGGAGCATATCGACTGCGGCCGTCGCGAATGAATCGCGGATTGATGAAGTCTATCTGAGCCAGCTGTTGACGTTGCGAAAACCGGACTCGCGCTCCGCCCTGCCATAAATTACCCATCAGGTTAACGTGGCGGATGTCGAAAAATCCATTGACTCCGAGATCAGTCGAAAAACCGCCACCGTATGTGATCAGCCTCGGTGCCTGTTCGTTGACACTGATCACGATATCGGTCAGACGATCGCCCGCCGGTGTCATTCCGGCCGGTTGCGGCTTTATCTCGACACGGTCGAAGGCGTCCGTTCCGTACAGGTTCTGCTCGGTTGCATAGACGTCGCGTGCCGTTAAAAACTCACCGGGTTTCAGCGTCGCCGCTTTTAAGATCGCGGCTGGTTTCGTATCTTCATATCCGGTTGTCAGGACACGGCCGATGACAACCTTTTTGCCTTCGTTCGTGACCTTGAACTCCAGTTTGATCCTCTCTTCAGTCGCGGTCGGATCGTCTTTCGACTCTTCGAATGAATAAGAAACTCGGGCATCGTAGTAGCCCTGATTTGAGTAATATTCGGATAGTTTCTGGACGGCATTACGAAACTTCGCACGCGAATATTTTTCACCGGTAAGCGGCGGCAGAAGATCGGTCAATGTCTTTGTGTCAACGGCTGTATTTCCGACTATACTGACATCGCCGACGACTGTCGGCACGCCTTCCTCGACCTCAAATGTGATGATAAGGTCTTCGCCGTTCGGCGACACACCGCGATTGATCCGAACTTTAGCGTCGCGATAACCGAGTTCTCCCATGATCGAGCGTATCGTCGCCGCATCTTCTTCTAGAATGTTCAGGCTCGTGTATCCGCGCCCGTAACCGAAGAGAGGAATAATACCAAGGAGATTTTTCTCCTGAGACTCGAGCACGGTTCGGACATCATCGATCGTGATTTTATCCGTGCCACGAATCCGCAGGCTGACGAGACGCAGTTTGCGATTGAGGGTGACCTGATACGTGACCTCAACCGTTTTGCCGATGAGGTCGGAGCTTCCGAGCATCGAACATAAAAATTCAGTATTGTTCGGTATCGGTTCGCTATCGCCGTCGGTAATCGACGGTTCAACGGAACAGACCGAAGTGACGTTAGCAAAGAAATAGCCGAGTTCCTGATAATAATTCTCTAGCCGGCGTTCGCCCTCGACGATCGCTGAGAAATCGAGCGAACCTTCGCGTTTGATCGGCAAAAGTTTTGTGAGGGCCGAATCTCCTATCTTCGCCTTTTCAGTATCCAGCGTGATCTTTACCGTCGGACCAACTTTGCCGTTAAGCTCGATCGTTATCGCATTTTTTTCACTGTCATAGACGACCCGCGGCTCATCGAGAGTCGGAGCGACGAAATCTTTCTCTCGCAAAAGCGATCTAATCTTTTCTATATCCTTCGTCAGACGATCACGCGAAAAAACGCCGCCGGCCTGGAGCGAAAGCTTTTCCATATCGAGTGACGCGGGCAGGCCTTCGATATTTATCTTGAAGATATCGACGGTCGCCTGCTCATTAGGCTCGACGTTGAAGATGACACCGACCTCGTTTTCCACCGCCGTTGGCTTTTGTTTATAGGTGACAGTCGACCGGTAAAAGCCACGCTCGCGGAGATAATCGAGGATCAGATCGGCATTCGAGCGTAGCGACTGTTCGGTGATCGCCGTACCGGGAGTGAGAATGTTGAGTTTGAACAGCAGATCTTGCTCCGTGATCTTGTCGTCTTCGTTTTTAGCGACGATGATCGAAACCTTATCGACCTGCGTTTTTCGTTTTATATTGTAGCGAAGGTCAACGGCGCTGTCCGATCGGAGCGTCGCGGTAACAATCACGGTTGCTATCTTTTTCGTGTTATAGAGAGCAACTATCGAGTCGTGTATCTTTGTCGTCGAATAGGTCGGTCCGAGCACGTCGCGAATGATTATCCGATATTGCTCAGAGGTCGGCGGATTTAGTTCGGACGAATCGAATGTAACATCGACCGCCGCGATCGGCTTATTTTCGTATTTATTCTGTCCAAAAACAGAAAGCGAGATCGTCATAAAAACGATCACCAACATCAAAATATGACTGTTCGTAATTCGTCCCATGCGTAAGTTCTAGAATCTCCTCCGGAATCTGATCTCGACGCTGAAATTATCGCGGTTTCGCGTCACATTACTAAGTGACCGCTGCTGAAACTGTGCAACGAACGAAAGTTTATTTGACACTCGATACTCAAGTGCCAATACCTGATTCTGGTCTTGGGAGAGGTTTGTCGCATAGGTCACACGTAGGTTGTTGTTTATTTGGCGTCCAACGGTCAACCGTGCTGACGGATTTAATTGCTGGCCCGAAATTATGGGGTCGATCTCAAAAACGTTAAGGCCAAAGAGCTTATCTGTCGCCTTTCGAACCGGATCATTAAAGATCGAATCCGTCAGAATCTCCGCCGCCGTGTTAATTCCGGTCTGAGCTAGTGTTGGTATTCCGCCCGTCGTGTTCGAAAGGGCACCCGTAGTTATAAGGGACACAACATCGTCGCTCGGAAGCGCCGGGCTCGAACGAACATTTGCTGCGAGACGCTCCGTATCTTTTAAAGGGCCCGAAAGATTTACAAAGATCTGGTAACCGCCGATTTCAGTCTCCGCCTGCAGATTGATGACCGGATCGATCTCAGAGTTGGGCGGAAATTCAAGTACGCCGCGAAGAACTTCGTAACGGTCCTTTCGATAAAACAATGTTCCGGAATTCGCAGTAATGCGTCCAGAGATTCTCGGCTCATTTGCATCTCCCGTCAGCGTAAGCGATACAGATGCTGTCAGGTCAGCAATGTTATTTCGGACGACAAGAGCGTCTCGGCCCTCAATGATCAAGTCGAATCGAGGTGCACTCAGCGAACCTCCACCACCAGAAAGCGATGCCTCGCGACGGCCTCCGACAAGATTCGCAAGGTCAATATCTTTGGAATAAAGACTGCGTTTTGCGAAGACACGTCCGCCTATCGTGATCTCGAGATTGTCCGCAGAGCTTCGACGGATACCGGATATTTCCAGGTTCGCGTCGCCGGTCGTCAAAAAGTCAGTTGGTAGCGGCACTGTCACGTTGTCGCCGTTAAGCGAAATACGAAACCTGTTCAAATTTAATCCGCTTAAAAGTGCTCCTCCGGTCGCAGTAAACTTGCCGCCGCCGAGATATCCCGACATCGATTCTATTTCCGCTTGATTAGAGGTGAAGATGATTCGCGTCTTAATCCGTTCGAGCGTAAGGCGGTCGGTGCCGATGAAGGTTGCAAGGGAGGCACTTTCCGTTGAAGCCGTTCCGGACAATCGTGCCGTCTTGCTAGGCCCAGCGAGTCGTACCGCGACATTCGCGGCTCCGGCAAAGAAGGTGTCTTTGACGAAAAGATTCAACAAATTCAAACTGACGCGGCCGTCGACATACAAATCATCGAGACCGTTGTCGGTCAACGCCTTGGTTCCGCTGATGGTCATATTCGAACCACCACCCGCAAATTTTGCGTTTTCGAAGACGATTTCAAGCGGGGTGAATTTTATCGAAAGCGGCTCGACTGCCGCAAGCGGCGTGTCCTGGATATTCAAAGCAAGCTGGGAAAACTGGGCCGAACCGCTAAGATCCGACGTATCGAAAACGAATTCGCCTTTGTCATTCGCCTTTCGCAGATTGCCGCCAAAAATTATCGTTCCCGTTCCGGTCCCGCTTATCGGGAGGCCTTTTATTTGAGGCACGAACGCCAGATATGGCGAAAGCGGACTCTGATCGAATGCGGTCGTGATCCGGAAAGGCATCACGTCGCTACCGAAATTCAGCGAGGCGTTTATAATTTGCTGACGCTCGGCGAGTGTCGCAACGACGGTGGCCGTCAATTCCCGATTCACCGTGCGTCCGTTTATCGTTACATCACCGATCGCGCTTTCACCTATCGTCACGGCCCGAGCGACACCGTCAAATTTAACGTCATATGAGGCCGGACGATCCGATTCGCCCCCTGCTTTAGCCGTCACATCGAATGTCCCGCTGATCGCCGGAATATTTTCACTTGCCGGCAGAAAAGCAAGAACGAGCGGAAGGGGAACCTGTCTGCCGGTCAAATCAAGATCGAAGACCGTCGTGGCTCGATCGTAAATTCCTTTCGCCGATACCACGCCGTCGCCGAAACGGATCTCACTACTTTCGAGGTTAATTTTTGTGCCTTCAAATATCGCTTTCGCCTTCAGGCCGTCGAATGCTTGTCCCGCTATCGTGCCATTCGTAGCCGACAAATTCACATCTCCGCGAGCGTCATTCGGCAATCCGCGAATGTCTACAGTTCCCGAGGTTTTACCGCTCAGATCGCTGATCCGAGTTGGCAGATCGACCGGCAACGCGGCTAGCAGATTGCCCGCGTTAACGCCGTCGAGTTTCGCATTGACATTAATATTATTGGATCCACCGGTCGGGATCGAAACCGTAAAATCTGCTGTGCCGCCGCCGCTTTCAACAAGTTTTCCATTGTTAAGCTCGACACCGGATGGATTGACGATAATGTTTGTCGCGACGCTACCGACCTCGCGTTGACGCAGGATCAACCGGTCGAGTGACGCTCGGCCGTCAACATTCGGATCGTATAAATTGCCCGTTATAGTACCGTCAAAAGTGAAATTTCCTGATAAACCGACCTCTAAAGCTGCCATCTGCTGTTCGATTTCCGGGGCAATTCCGGTTACCTCTACCAGCCGCTTGATCTCACTCGCGTCGGTCGAACGCAGTGCGAGCGTCAGGTTTGATTCGTCATCCTTCAGATCGAATCTTCCGCTAGCGGTAAGGTCGCTTTTCTCAGTGGACAGCTTCGCGGTTCGTATGTCGAAAAGCCCCTGATCGGCGACGAGTTCGATATTTCCGTTAATCGGAACGAGGCCTCGATCGGCGGTTCCGGCGTTGGCCGTAATCGCCGCATTTAGTGTCCCCGAAGTTGTTCGGTAATTCGTTCCTTGAAAGGTTAGACGAGCGTTACCCGACGTGTTGCCCTCGATGGGAATGACGCGCCCACTCTGTAGCGCGGCAAGCTTCGCAAGGTCAAGATTAGTAAAATCAGCATCGATCCGTGACTGCGAACGCTCGTTAAAGGCAACGGTCACAACACCGTTCACCTGGCCATCCATCAAAGTGGCAACAACATCGGTCAACTCGGCCCTCGCATTATTGATATTAACCTTCGCGGTCGCGGCTCCGAGAGCGACGCTGCCAAGCATGCCGCCACCGATACTCATATCCGCGGTCGCCCGATAACGCCCCGAACGCTCAACAACGAACACCGGTCGATTTATCTTGACCGATTCAAGTGTGCCGCCGGTCGCCAACTGGGCGTTCTTTCTTAGCGTGATGTTGCCTGCGTCGATGTCGCCGGAGCGTCCCTCGATGGTCCCGTTTCGAATCGATAGCCGGACTCCGGCTATATTCAAATTGCCCAAAACGGCTGAGCCTGTGTCAATTTTGGCCACGCGCGATTTATCAGAATAAACTACCGTCGTCGCACCCGAATTTTCGATCGAAAGGCTAGGCGTTTCCAGGCCTTCGACAACCGTTCCGTCAGACTCTACAAGCCCGGCACGTAAATTCTTCAGCTCAACATTCGTCGAATTTGGATTGTCGCGAAGCTGGAATTGTCCCGCCGTCACATTGTCGACATTCGCCCCGGCGACCTTACCTTTCTGAGAACGCAGATTCGCCGCGTCCACTTCGGTCTTGCCGCCAGAACGACGAACACGAATATTCTGAGCGGTCAATCCGTCGAGCCGATAGTCCTTTGTAGCGAACGATCTAGCGGCGCCATTCGGTGCGGATAAATCTACATTCCCGCCCGGCAGCGCCAACTTCATGTTTCGGACGCGAAGGTCTTCGAATTCCGCGTCCCCGATGGCAAACTTTTGGGCCCGAGCGTTACCGACCGCTGCGGTGAGTTCTGCGTCCTTGTATTCAGCGATTGCATCCGAAAGGAAAAGGCCGCCTAGGGTCAGCCCAGGCGATTTCGCAGCTATAGCCTGGAGTTCACCGACCCATCGGAAATCGGTTCCGGTCCCGCGGACGTTTCCGTTAAGTCTGAGAAAATCAACGCGAAACACGTCAAATGTGAGCATTTCAGCAACTGCATTGCCGTTCGCGGTGTAATTTTCGTTCGTTCCTTCAACCGTCGCAGTTACATTAACCGCTTTGAGATATACTCCATCCGCCCGAAGACTTTCGGAATCAGCGGTGGCATCGACGCGAAAATTTTCGCCCACACCGCTGATGTGCCCATTTAAATTTCCGACACCGCGCAACGCAGTTCCGGTCGAGAATGTCATCGCCATCTGGGTGAGATCGACCGTCGAGGTGACATCGAGTTCGTACTTTGGGTTAGCCCAGTCAAGTACTGTTCCATTCATCGACATCTGCCCGAGCGGCGTATTGACGTCCAATTTTTGGATCTCGGCCCCGAGGTTATCGGCTATGCCCTGAGCCCGAATTTCGATCTTTTCAACAACTTTGGTGTCGTAAACGAAATTAGAATCAGTAGATGCAAGATCAAATCTGTATCGGTTTTGACCATCAGCTGTTTGTTCACCGTTCGGGGAAAGGAAGACTGTGAGATTTTTCGCATCGCCGGAGACCTTGCGCGAGAGGTCGCCGAAGTGGATGACACTATCTCGGATCGCGACGTTTACGGACTCGTACTTAAAATTAACGGCCGAACCTCTCTCGTCCTCGACGAGCCTTAAGTTCGAGAAATTCGACTTACCGTTCTCGTCAAAATTGACCCAAATCTCGGCGCCATTAATGTCCGACGAATCGATACTAATATCACGGCTCAGCCGCCACGAAAGCAGGTCGAGCACCGTCAACCCCAGGCGGGCCTCGCGAACGTAAAACAGTTTTTCGCCCGTTATCTTGTCGTTAAAGGTCGCTTCGCGAAGAACAAGTTCGAGCGGCGAAGCGGAAACGCGGAAAGTGTCTGCCGTAAATTCGACCCCGATCTCCGACATCTTGGCGACGAACTGATCTTTTATGTAATTATCGAAAACGCCAAATCGGTAAAGGGCAGAAACGATAAATGCGAGCACGAGCGCAACAAGGGTTGCCCCGCCCAAAAAGATAAGCAGATTTCGGCGGCTGAAAATGACTTTCTTTGGCGTTTTCGCAGGCTCTTCGAGCTCTGACTTTTGCTGGTTTTCTTCTGCCATTCCCCTTGTACTTAAACGCTGACGGTCTCAACGATCTCCAGACCGAAGCCTTCGATCGCATTAATGCGCGGTGCGCGGTTCGTCAAAAGCCTGATCTTTTTAACGCCGAGATCTTTTAAAATCTGCGCACCGATACCGTAATCGTGAAAATTGCCGTATCCGGTTTCGAGCTTCGCAGTGGTAAAATCAACTCCCTTCTCATGCATCACTGCATACGTTTTAAGCTGATTGACGAGATCCAAATTGTTCTCGCGCTGACGCAGATATAAAACAATGCCAGTCCCCGCGTTCGCTATCTCCCTAAGCGTCGTCTGCATAGCTGACGGCGCCTCCCCAAGAGTCGAACCGAACATAGCGAACGTCACATTCTCCGTTTGGACGCGAACAAGCGTCGCAGCGGTTGTATCCGAAACATCGCCCATCACAAAAGCGGCGTGAGTTTCGCCGTTGATGATATTTTCGTAAAGAATCGTCCGCCACATTCCGAATTCGGTCGGCAGATCAGTTTCGATGATGCGGCGAACCAGAGTTTCCTTTGAGACGCGGTACTTAACGAGGTCGGCGACCGAGATTATCTTTAGGTCGTGCTTATCCGCAAACTCCCGAAGCTCAGGCAATCGGGCCATCGTGCCGTCGTCATTCATTATTTCGCAGATCACCGCCGCCGGCAACAATCCTGCAATCCTCGCGACATCGACGCTCGCCTCCGTCTGACCGACGCGAACCAGAACGCCTCCGCGTTTTGCACGCAGTGGGAAAACATGGCCGGGCCGGGCCAAATCGGCCGCTGTAGATTCCGGGTTGACTGCGGCCAATATTGTTGTTGCACGGTCGGCAGCCGAAATACCGGTCGTGACGCCAACTCGGGCCTCGATCGAAACGGTGAACGCCGTTCCAAAACTCGATGTGTTTTCAGCAGTTTGCGGGAAAAGTTTTAATTCGTCACAGCGTTCTTCAGTCAGCGGCATACAGATCAAGCCGCGTCCGTGAACGGCCATAAAATTTACAATACCGGCCGTTACTTTCTCTGCGGCACAAACCAGATCACCTTCATTTTCGCGGTCTTCGTCATCTACAATGATTATCATTTTGCCGTCGCGAATATCGGTGACGGCGGCTTCTATCGAGTCTAAAGACATCTTTTGTACATTTTGCCGCCGAAACGTCGGTAGCGTGCTATTTTCTTAACTGAATCTTAACTAAATACGCCGATTTTAGCTAATATTCGCATTATCAACTATTGCCGGACAAGCTTTGTCCTTTGCCTGTTATATTGACAAACTAATTTTCTATGCCGACGGCCCAGCCCGAAAACACCAAGACACTCAAGTTTATCCTTCACGCCATATTTCTCGTATCGGGAACCGTCACGGTGCTCATCGGCCAAGTCTTGCCGATCCTCGCCACGCAATATTCGCTGAACGATCTTCAGCTCAGTTTCTATTTCCCAGCTCAATTCGCGGGTTCACTTTTCGGAACATTTTTAACGAGCCGATACGCCCGAAAGAATCAATTCCTGGCCGCATCGATGATCGGCGCGGCCCTCATGGCCGCCGGCATGTTGCTTATGAACATCGATTCGTTTCCGGTCTCACTCGGAGCGTTCGTCATTAGCGGGGTCGGTATCGGCCTGACCTTGCCTGCGATAAATCTGACTGTGCTCGAGCTAAGTCCTGAAAACTCAGCGTCGGCACTAAGCTTTCTCAATTTTTTCTGGGGTGTCGGCGCGATATTTTGTAAGCCGTTTGTCGATCTCTCGAGTTGGGGAACAAATATTTTGGTAACAACCGTGATCCTGGCCGCACCGCTTTTGATAGCCGCAGCCGCATTGTATTTTCAACCGACCCGAATAATTGGTCTGCCGCGATCAGCTGCTGAAACCGACGTTCACGACGCTCCAATATGGACAGTGCCGCTCGCGTGGGCGATCGCATTATTCAATTTTATTCACGTTGGATTTGAAAGCGGAATGGGTGGATGGCTCACGACCTATACGACGCGACTCGAGGATGCGAATAACATTGGCTGGCTGTCGCCGACACTCGCGTATTTCGTGTTCTTCGTCGCTGGTCGCGGCATTGCACCGCTTCTGTTCCGTTTTTTGAATGAGAACAAAATGCTAATGCTCGGCCTCACGGTTATACTTGCGGGCATGCTCGTTACCGTCACCGCAACCGGCGGGTTAATACTCGTTGTCGGGGCGGCCACCGCGGGATTTGGGACGTCGTGGATCTTTCCGACTAATGTCTCGCGTTTCTCACACACCTTTGGCCCAACCGCCTCACGGCGGGCAACGCCGCTCTTCATCTGCGGAACGCTCGGAGCCGCTTCCTCGACCTGGCTCATCGGCTTTGTCTCAAACCAAACCGGCAACCTGCGCTCCGGGATGTACGTCCTCGTGATCGGCGTTGCACTACTGATCGTGTTGCAGATCGTACTAGCGGCAAACTCGCGCCGAAGGCTAGCTCCCTAGATCTAAAGATTTCAAATATTCGCGGAAATCCGCACCGAGGTCGTCACGTTTAAGGGCGTACTCGACCGTGGCGATTAGGAAGCCAAGTTTGTCTCCGGCATCGTGGCGGCGACCTTCTAGTTTGACGGCGTAGAACGGGCGTTGTTTTAGCAAAAGCCGCATCGCATCGGTGATCTGTATTTCGCCACCGGATCCGGGCGTCGTTTGTTCGATGGCGTCGAAAATATCGGGCGTGAAGATGTAACGGCCGATGATCGCAAGGTCCGACGGAGCGTCGGCGTGGTCAGGTTTTTCGACCATGTCGTTAATGCGAAATACATTCGGCTCGATCTCCTCGGCGTCGATAACGCCGAACCGCGAAATCGCTTCGCCCTCGACCTGCATGGTGGCGATCACCGGTGCCTGGTATTTTTCGAAAACCTCGACCATTTGCTTCAACGCCGGTTTTTCGGCATCAATGATATCGTCCGCCAGCAATGCGGCGAACGGTTCGTTGCCGACAAAATGCTTCGCCTGATAGATCGCATGGCC
>JBBRUA010000034.1:0-15582 GCA_038248245.1 Pyrinomonadales bacterium
GCACGCAACGTACGCCATATCGATCGCTGCGCTGCCGTCGCGCCTCACACCTCGAGATCTGAGCAGCATGTCAGTCAAATGTTGTGAAAAATTATCGCGGCCTTTGAAATCGTAAGGAAATCCGGTAACGATCAGCGAATTCCCCAGTTCCTCCGTTTCGGATACGCGAATAGGTTTATTATTCAGACTCGCCCCACGCCCGCGTTCTGCGGCGAAAAGCTCGTTACGGGTTGGATCAAACGTCACACCAATAACGATCTCTCCTTTGTGTTCGAGAGCGATCGTCACACAAAAACACGGATATCCGTGAGCGAAGTTCGTCGTTCCGTCGAGCGGATCGATGATCCATTTCCAGGTTGTGTCGCCGCCAAGAACGATCGCCTCGCCCGATTCTTCCGCGAGGATCGAGTGTTTCGGATAATATGATTTCACCCGCTCGATTATCAGCGCTTCGCTAGCGAGGTCGGCCTCCGTAACCAGATCGATCTCGCCTTTCATACGAATATCGATCTTTCGCCCAAACTTCTCAAGCAGTATCTGCCCCGCCTCGCGGGCCGTTTCGATCGCAAAATTAAGCATATAAACAAAACCTTTCAACGCAAAAACGCCAAGGAGCAACGACGCAAAGGGAATTCTTTTCTTTCTCTGCGTCGTTGCTCTAGCGTCTTTGCGTTAAATTCCTACTTCTTCAACCTTCTTTTAGCCACGTCCAAGAATTCGCGGACCTGGTCGTCCCAGAAAACCCAGTCGTGTACGCCCGGGCGTTCGCGGTACTCGTGCGGCACTTTTTTCTCGTTCAACAACGCGAGGAAGTCACGGTTATTTTGAATTAGAAAATCTTCCGTTCCGCAAGATTGATAAACGAACGGCATTGCTTTAAGTTTCTCCGGCGTAACCTCCCTAACCATACGAAAAATATCGTTTGCCTTTCGCGCTTCGCTGTCGAGCGGGCCGAATATCTTGTCGATGCCGCCGCCGATCAACGTCCCGGCAGTGGCGGTCGAATACGACGCCGCTCCTAATGCTCCGCTGAACGATCCGACTAGCGAGAACATCTCCGGATATTTCATTCCGAATTTTAACGAGCCGTACCCTCCCATCGATAATCCGGCGATCACTCGATGCTCGCGATCCGCGATCGTGCGATAGTTCTTATCGATCTCAGGTATCAGTTCCTTAACGATATAACTTTCGTACTTATCGTTGGCGGCGGTAACACTGTCCGAATACCAACCATTGTCACCCTCTGGCGTGACGATGATGAACTTATGGTTTGCGGCGTACTCAGCGAGTTTCGTCTTATCCGTCCAATTAGAATAATGACCGGTCAAACCATGCAGGAGATAGATCACCGGATAACCCGGCTCACGCTGTTTGAGAGCGGAGTATTCAGCGGGCAAAATAATGCGATATGGCATCTCGCGACCCATCATCGTGCTCTTGAGCTTCTGTTCAAGTGCAGATGAACTGCCGGCCTTGACCCCGGACGTTGGCTGGCCTATCGCGGAGTTAGCGATCAGCAGGATCGAGATCCAGATCAGCCCAAAATATCTAATTCGCCATGCTTTCATTTTTGGTTAATTCCTCCGAATTTATCCAAACACTTTCCCGAACCAACCGCCTTCTTTCTCGTGGTCGACGACTTGCGTCAGTTCGCCGGGATCGAGCCAGACGCCGGTGCATTTGTCGCAGACGTCGATTTTGATCTTTTCAAAATCGGTCTCTACTAATTTGCCGTCGCACTTCGGGCATTGTATCTCGGTCGCCTTCGAATCCTCATGCTCCATCTTCGCCTTCATCTTGGCGATGATCTCTTGTTCTTTACGGTGAAAATATTCGTTCTCAAGTGCCGCTCCGCGGTCATCTAGATCCATTGGCATATTTCGTTTCTCCTTGTCATTTTTGTTCTATGAATAAAAAAAGGTCAAAAGTAAAAGAGTGAAAAAGCTAAGGGCTTTGCGCAGATTGCCGCATTTGATACCTTTTCACGTTTCTACTTTTTCACTCCTTAACTTTTTCTCTTTCAACTCTCTGTCTTATGTATCGACCTCACCCGCTGTCTCGCTTTTTTAGAACGGCGAATAGTATTACGACGTTTGAGATTGCTGCCTGCCCAATCGGAAACCTGCTTGAGCGGGTGCCATTCGAAGCTTTCCTGCGGCAAAAGCTCGCTTGAAGAGTCGCGCAGTTTCAATGTGCTAAAAGCTACAATCAGGATTATCGCATTAAATAGTGCCCCGGAAAAAATGACAAACCAGCCGGGTGCGAGCCCGACCGTTGCCCGTTGAAAGAAAAGGTCCCAGAATATCCGGCGATCGGCCTCTGTCGTCGTCGGTATCGGCGACGGATGAATATATATCTTCAGTGTCCACGACAACACGAGCAGCATAAATATCCACAGATAATTAGACCGCAGACGCCGTCCGACCGCTTCCCATACGCTGATCGTAAAATGTGGAGATATAAGATCGGCCGAGATGTGTTCAGCCCACTCTTTATCTGGGGCAACCGTCCGCTGCGACAGCATTGGGGCAAAGTAACCGGTCTCGAGCACTCTCACCCGATTGGCCCAAACCTCGTAATATCTGTAACGCCGAGCCTCCATGAACAAAAATATCGAGACAAGCAACGTATTGATCGGGATCGCAAAATGTGGGTTGTCGGGCGAACTGAATACGAAAGAAAGCGTTGCACCGGCTGTGATCACGGCCCAGTTCGTCGTCGCATCGAGCCGTCCGCGCCAGATGTTAGAACGCTGAATTTCGCCGCGGTAAAAATGAACCATCGCCGTGTTGAATTCGGCTGGAGCGAGTTTCTGCGCGATCGTTTCCGGCGTCGCCTTCGGCACCTGGCCACGCTTGTGAACCTCGTCCGCAAAGGCGCGAAACGACTGTGGCACACTTGTGATGTGGATGTCTTCGTCGACTGGTTTGGTTCCGCGTCGAACCTCGTCCTTCATAGCTTTTTTGGCGCTTGCGTGGCGGTCGTGCTCTCGAGGGGACAAAAGCAAAGTTAAGCTAATTTTTAACACTTTAACGTTTTAGATGCAAGAATATGCGACTTTACGTTACACTCTGTTTCGATGACAAAAACAGACGATAGATGGATGAAAAGAGCCATCGAGATGGCAGAAAAGGCCGCCGGAATCGGTGAGGTTCCCGTTGGTGCCGTCATCGTCGGATCTAACGGCGAACTCCTCGCAGAGGCCTCAAATCGAACGATCACCGATATCGACCCGACCGCCCACGCCGAGATCCTCGCCCTGCGTATCGCGGCAAAGTTGCTCGGAAACTATCGCCTGACCGGAGCGACCGTCTACTCGACCATCGAACCATGCGCGATGTGTGCCGGAGCTCTGGTAAATGCCCGCGTCGCCCGCCTTGTTTTCGGCGCATTCGATGAACGCTTCGGCGGAGCCGTCACCCATTTCGGCATATGTTCAAGCATCATCCTGAATCACCGAATAGAGATCGAATCGGGCGTTCTAGCTGACCAATGCCGCACGCTAATGCAGGATTTCTTCAAAGCTCGCCGCGCCAAGGCAGAACCGCCTGCGTAGGCGGGCGGTTAAGCCGCGAGCATTTACGCTTCGGTTTTGCGTCAAGGACCACAGCCATCGTGCCGCCCCGCTCACGCAGGCGGTTCTGACTGATCATTCTCGCGACTTGAAATTTCCCTAGCGAACCCAGTAGAATGGAACGTTCGCGGAGAGGTGCGAGAGTGGATGAATCGAGCAGTCTCGAAAACTGCCGTACCTTAACGGGTACCGTGGGTTCGAATCCCACCCTCTCCGCCATTTACTGTTGACAATTTATTGCTGTTCTATAGTAGTTGGAATTAAAGTTATAGCTCTCGAAGTTTGAGACACGGAGGAGATAAACTATGCCTTTGACAAAAAGACTCTCGGCAGAATTTCTTGGAACGCTTTGGCTGGTACTTGGCGGATGCGGAAGCGCGGTGTTAGCCGCGAAATTTTCCGATAATCTGGGAATAGGGTTCGCAGGTGTTTCTCTTGCATTTGGTTTGACGGTTTTGACTGGAGCATATGCTCTAGGCCATATCTCGGGCGGACATTTTAACCCGGCGGTTACGTTTGGCCTATGGGCTGGGAAGAGATTTCCTGCTAAAGATGCTCTGCCTTATGTTTTCGCTCAAGTTCTTGGAGCCATTGCCGCCGCTGGCATTTTGTACATAATCGCCAGCGGGAAACCGGGTTTTCAAATCGGCGGATTTGCAGCGAATGGCTTCGGTGACTATTCGCCTGGTAAATACGAAGCGTTATCCGTATTTGTTACTGAAGTAGTGATGACGTTCTTCTTTTTGATCGTCATTCTAGGCTCAACCCACGGAAAGGCACCAAGAGGTTTCGCCCCAATTGCGATCGGATTGGCCCTGACGCTCATCCACTTGATCTCGATTCCCGTGTCGAATACGTCGGTCAATCCGGCACGAAGCACCGGTCCAGCGATCTTTGTTGCTTTGTACAACGACCCGTGGGCACTTAAACAGCTTTGGTTGTTTTGGGTCGCACCTATACTAGGTGCCCTTTTAGCGGGATTATCATACGGCTGGCTGGTAAATGACGAGCCGCTCAATCCGGAAGATCAGGTCACAGGCGAGGATCCGGACACGGTCGTTGTCGAAGTGATAGAGCAGTAGAACTTAGTTCTTTAACAATTTAATTTTGGAAAGGTGCAAGAGCGGCTGAATTGGCAGCATTGGAAATGCTGTGAACCTCAAAAGGGTTCCGTGGGTTCGAATCCCACCCTTTCCGCCACAGTTCAGAAGGCAGTGGCAGTGGGCGGTCAGCAGTTATAAAACTGCATGCTGCCGCTGCCGACGGCTATCTGTCATATGGCCTCAGGCCCCGCACAATGATTGATCGTGAACTCCGCTAGGCGAGGAATCGAGCAACGGTAGCGAAACCAATTGTGTGTTGCGGTTAAGTCTGAGGCCACCAAATTTACTTTGCCTTCCTGCGATGTGGAAAAGAGGCTGTCTGAAAAGGCAGTCTCTTTTTTTTGCGTTAAGATTTGGGTAAGGTGACGGCAAAAATATTAGGAGAGCACGCGGCCTATCGGGCGTTGAAGCCGACGGTCATTCAATTGTGCCGAAACGCTTTGCTAGTGAGCGAAGGCGCTTTGCTATTGCGCACATGCACTCCGCAAAAGACTGCCCTATTTGTGCGCGAAAGCGTGAAGGCTTCGCAACGATTCGTCAGGGCTCTGAGAGATTCCGTCACAGCTTAAAGGCTCCGCGATTTGGTACATTCGTTTCCGCTGATCTGATTGAACCGCCATATCTTTAAATTCCTACGGAACGTTAAGTGTGCTGGTACACCGACATCATTACCGAAATCGGCTATCCTTTTGAGTTAGCTGTTCGAACCACTTCGGTTCCACCTCGACGAGCAGTTATTTCACGTCAAATCAAAGGATCAAAATATGAATATTAATATGAAGCGACTCCTCGGAGTTTCGGTTCGAATTGTCTCTATCGGAATTTTCTGCTCAGTTCTGTTTTCAGTTACCACAATGGCCGCGAGTCTAACGGTTAATACGACTGCGAATGCCGGTATCGGTAGTCTGCGGCAGGCGATCATCGACGCTACTACCAACACCGAGGCGAATATCGTCACGTTCAGCATTCCAACCACCGATCCGGGATTTAACACCGCCGCGAACACGTTTACGATCGACCTGCTAAGCCCGCTTCCCGATCTACCACTTGCCGCCATAACCATCAACAACTCGCAATTGCAGGGTGTGACGGTTAAAGGCAACAACAGCTTTCAAATCTTTAGGCTCGTCAATAGTGCAGTCGTGACGATAAATAATCTCACGATCACCGGCGGTTTTAGCAGCACGCTCGGCGGCGGGATTTTCATGGGCAACAGCAGCACGCTGACGCTCAATGGCAGCACGGTTCGTAACAACAGTGCGTCGTCAAACGGCGGCGGTATCTACATGGCGAACAGTGGGACATTGACGCTTACAAATTCAACTATTCGCAACAACACTGCCATCACCGGCGGCGGAATATTCATTTTCGACAGCGGAACACTTAATGTCACGAGCAGCACGATCAATGCCAACGTTGCCAACAACGGCGGCAGCGGCGGTGGCGTCTACATCGGCACCAGCGGCACGCTAAACGCCTCGAACAGTACATTTGACGGTAATTCCGCATCCCTGAACGGCGGCGGCATCTTCAATGCCGGGGCAGCCGCGACCGCGACACTTACCAACACGACGATAACCGGCAATACTGCGACAAACGGCGGCGGATTTTACAACAGTTCAACCGCAACCTTGCTGAACAATCTCATCGCTCTCAACACCGCGGCTGACGGCAATGACGTCGTTGGGCGTGCGAGCCTCGGGCAAGGCGTGACCGGCAGTTACAACCTCGTCGGCAACGCTGACGGCAGTGAATGGACCGGTGCGAACAATCAGCTCGGCACGACCGCAAACACGATCGATCCACGGATCGGAGCTTTGAGAAACAATGGCGGCCTTACGTTGACGCGTGCTCTGCTAACCCGCAGCCCGGCGATCGACAAAGGCAACAGTCCGAGCATCGCGACCGATCAACGCGGCTCAATTCGGCCGTTCGACAATCGATTCGTCCCGAGCGCACCGGCCGGCAACGGTTCGGACATCGGAGCATTCGAACGCTCATTCTCTCCGACGCCTTTTGATTTTGACGCGGACGGCAGAGCCGACCTCTCGATCTTTCGACCGTCGACGAGCCAATGGTGGAATTTAAATAGCAGCAACGGCAGCAGTTCGGTGGTGCAATTCGGCACCGCAACTGACAAATTGGTTCCTTCAGACTTTACCGCCGACGGCAAAACTGATGTTGCATTTTGGCGTCCATCGACCGGCGAGTGGTTCATTCTGCGAAGCGAAGACAACAGCTTCTACGCCTTCCCGTTCGGCACTAACGGCGACGTACCGGCCCCGGCCGACTATGACGGCGACGGCAAATCTGACGCCGCCGTTTTCCGCCCGTCAAACTCGACCTGGTATATCAGCAATTCATCAGGCGGCACGACATTTGTAACGTTCGGAACAAGCGGCGACGTTCCGGTTACGGCCGATTACGATGGTGATTTCAAGTCCGACGTCGCGATTTACAGGCCATCATCCGGCCAATGGTGGATCAGGAACAGCTCGAACGGCAGCGTTGTAGCGATCCAGTTCGGAACGAGTACCGATAAACCGGTTCAAGGCGACTACACCGGCGACGGAAAGGCTGATCAGGCTTTCTGGCGGCCGTCGACCGGCGAATGGTTTGTCCTACGAAGCGAGAATCCGAGCTTCTACTCATTCCCGTTCGGTCTCTCGACCGATCTCCCATCGCCTGCTGACTACGACGGCGACGGACGATTTGATGCCGCTGTATTCAGGCCGTCGAGTTCGCTTTGGTACGTCCAACGCACAACCGCCGGCATACTGATCCAACAATTCGGTCAAACCGGCGACAAACCCGTCCCGAATGTGTTTGTACATTAATATTCGCCTGTATCATGGGCGATTGACACCCAAAAAAGCAAAGGCCGGAGTCCAAGACTCCGGCCTTTTTCTCACCAATTAGTTTCAATCTACTGAATGAATGCGTTCTCGCTAGATGCCATCGCTTGGACGGAATAATGCGATGTCCGCTTTGCCGTCACAGTCATAATCAACCGTGACCGGTTTGTCGCTGCTAAGGCCGAACGGGATGATCGTGGCCGAAGCGTTATTGCTATTCAGGACGTACCAGACGCCGGTCGATGGGCGATAAACGCAAAAATCCGTCTTACCGTCGCCGTCGAGATCGGCGGGTGCGGGAATATCTGTTGAGATTCTCCACTTCGTCGCCCGTTGAATATTATCAACACTCGACTGAGTCGCCGTTCGACGGCCTGTAAATTGCTATGTCGGTTCCAACTCGGCAGACGAAGATTCGAATCCGCCAACCGCATCGTTAAGTGTCGAATCGTTCGAACCGTCGGCGTTTATAGTGACTAGTTTAACCTGGTTATTTGATGAGCCCGCAACGATGAGTTTGCCGTCCGTCTGCAACGCGACTCTACTTACAGTTGGCAGGCGGGAGCAGAAAGTAAACGTATTATCTACGCTGCGATCCACATTTTCCCGCACAACCCTTTCCTTTTGCCTGGCCATCCACTGCAAAATCCGCACCCCAAATCACCGTCTCACCGTCCGGCTGGATCAATAATCCGGCTGCGGTCTGATTCGGCAGCGACCCCGAAGAGCTTACTGCTACCGCACAAACGCATTCGGCAGCGGCTGGTCGCCCGCTGCTCCGAACTGTTGTATGAGCGTGCCGGCGGTTGAGCGTTGCACGAACCATGTTGAGTTCGAAGGGCGAAAAACGCCTGCGTCCTGCCTGCCGTCGCCGTCGTAGTCGCCCGGAACCGGAACGTCGCCGGTCGTGCCGAACGGGAACGCAAAGAACGAGAAATCTTCGCTCCGAAGAACGGTCCAGAATCCAGTGGAAGGCCGCCAGAATGCGACATCGATCTTGCCGTCGCCAGTGAAATCGCCGGGTACGGCTTTGTCGGTCGACACTCCAAACTGCGCCGCCATTACCACCCCGGTCGAACTGCGACGAATCCACCACTCCGAACCATTCGCACCGTTCGGCCTAAAAATTGCGATGTCCGCTTTGCCGTCGCCATCATAATCGGCGTTGACCGGCTTATCACCCGCCGCTCCAAAACCGACAATGTCCGTGCCGCCCGACGACTTGCTAATAAACCAAGTCAACGAACTTTCCCTAAACACGGCCGCGTCAGATTTCCCATCACCGTCATAATCAGCCGGAACCGGCACATCGCCTGTTGTTCCAAACGGAAATGAATAGAAACTAAAATCCTCGCTCCTCAACACAAACCAAAACCCCGTCGAAGGACGCCAGAACGCCACATCGGTAATGCCGTCGCCCGTGTAATCCGTTGGTACGAGGCGATCGGTCGAATTGCCGAACTGCAAAGCCGTGTTTCCTCCATTCGAAGACCTGTTGTACCACCACTCACCCGGGCCGGGCCGAAAAATAGAGATGTCGGTTTTTCGGTCGCCGTCAAAATCGAACGGTGTCTCAAGCAACCGGCGCGGATCGACAACGCCCCAATAGGCATACTTTGCCTGGAGTATGTCGTCGAATAGGAGCGGAGCTTCGAGCCGGGCGATCGGGAAATTAGATAGCCAGGTATTGTCATCCGCAAGGCCCCACACCGTCACAGAGCTTATCTTTCCCTGCAGCGAACGATACGCATTAAAAAGGTCGCGATAACGATAGCCCTGCTTGCGCAGCACCCCGCGAGGAATGACATCGTACATCTGCGTTCCATTGTTATAGACACTGATATCCATCTCGGTGATCTGATTGTCGATCCCCGGAATCGCAGAAAATACATTGATGGTATCGATCACCTCGGTCGCCGACGGCGCGTCGATATTCACGTGCATCTGGTGGCCGACACCATCGATGGGAATTCCCCGATTCTTTAGATCCTGCACCAGATTCCGGAGGAACGTACGTTTTGCCGGGACGTGGGTCGAAAAATCGTTGATGTAGAGTTTGGCTGTCGGCGACATCTCGCGGGCGACTTGAAACGCTTTGTCGATATACTCGGTGCCGCATATCTGAAACCACATGCTGCGGCGAAAACCGTCCATTTGACTTGGATCTATGACTTCATTCACCACATCCCACGCCTGGACATTGTTCCCAAAATGCCCCATGACCGCTCTGATGTGTGTGTCGAGCCGCTGCAGAAGAAGGGCTTTGTTTGCCGGCGTCGGGGTCATCGTTTGCCCGTTGGCGTCGAGAAAGAGCCATGGCGGGTTTTGCTCGTGCCACACGAGTGCATGTCCGCGGACCTGCATTCCGTTCGCCACAGCGTAGTTGACCAGTGCATCCGCCGGTCCGTAATTATAGGTGGTCTCGGTTGGATGGATCGGACCCCATTTCATATCGTTCTCGGCCGTCACGCTGTTAAAGTGTTTACTCAGCAATTGACCGTGCGCCCCGACGATCCTTCCCTGAGAAATGGCCGAGCCTATCTTAAAATTCGGTGCAAGAACTGTTTTGAGTGAAGGGATATCCGTTTGTATCTGCAAAGGAGGGACGAAGGCCAGCTGAAAGTCGTCGATGTAAAACGACGAGGTGCCGGCATTAGACTCCACATACAGCGAGAGGGCGTCATGAGCCAGCGTGTGGTCGTAAAGAGCCGTTAACCTAACCCAAGCAGAGTTCGTAACCGGCGTGTTGCTCACCACGTTAGCGAAAGTCGTGTTGGCTCCAACCGTCCTCTGTAGACTGACGCGCAGATCCGACGCAGCGGCACCCGCCGAAAGCTTGGCCCAGACAGTGATTCGATAGCGCGAACCGATCGTCATGGCATTTGTGACGTTTATCCTGCATCCCTGGAACGCTGCCGTCCGATTCTGGGTCAAGAGGCTATACATGCCGGACCGGCGGTCAGATGACGTTACCGTAACCGATTCAGTCCCGATCCGTGGCGTCCAGCCCTCGGCTGTGTTGGTCTCAAACCCGGTCGAAATATCAACGTTAGGACTTGTAAGGGCGGGCGATGCCGTGTTTACCGTCGTCAAACTGAGCGAAGTTCCTCGGGACAAGCCGCCTGTGACGCAGCATAGAAACAGAATCAGGACAATAGAAAAGCGGAACGATCGATACATCGAATAACCTCCAAACCGAAAAAAAATCGCGATCACATATTAACGCATTTTTTTTCGGTTTTAAAGCTCATAAAATTTGCCGGAAAACTGCCTTTCCAGTCGCGAGTCACTGGTTTCGCGGGTAACGTTGATTGAAATACTTGTTTGATCCAAATCGCCGACTATTCTTGTATCACCTCACATACGCACTAGGCAGCGGAACATCGCCGGTGGTGCCGAATGATTGTATCAGCGTCCCACCGGTCGATTTGTTGACGAACCACTGTGCCCCCGGCTGCCGGAAAACTCCCGCGTCGAACTTGCCGTCGCCATAGTAATCGCCGGGTACCGGCACATCGCCGGTCGTGCCGAACGGAAACGCGAAGAACGAGAAATCTTCGCTCCGCAGCACGTTCCAGAAACCGGTCGAAGGCCGCCAGAATGCGATGTCGGCTTTGCCGTCTCCGGTGAAATCACCCTGCACTGTTTTGTCCGTCGAGGTTCCAAATTGCGTCGCGAAGACCACCCCGGTCGAACTGCGACGAATCCACCATTCAGCCCCGTTCGCACCGCTGGGCCTAAAGATCGCGATGTCCGCTTTGCCGTCGCCGTCATAATCGGCTGTTACAGGTTTATCACCCGCCGCTCCGAATCCAATAATATCGGTGCCGCCCGACGATTTGCTGATAAACCACGTCAGCGAGCTTTCCCTAAACACAGCCGCATCGGCTTTCCCGTCACCGTCATAATCCGCCGGAACCGGTACATCGCCGAGATAATTGAAAAGGCATGGCAGGATAACCCACATGGCGTGACATCTGCTCGCATAAATCAATATGTAAGCCGGCTTCAGAAGCTGTTTGCGGCATTTGAACCCGATAAGAAATTCATCGAGAACCTGAGAGGCCGAGGTTATAGGTTTGTACAAGAGGTTGTAATTCCGGAATCAAGCCATTTAAAGAATGACCTTGATGAACCATACCCAGCTGAATTGTTTGAAAAGCCCGAACCCTTGGTTGGCCAGACAAGAAAACGATCTGCAATTTCTAGGATTGTACTCGTCGCGGTATTCGCGAGCCTTCTTCTTTCGTCCTGTATTTATTTCTGGAAAACGTCCAGTAGTGTCGACGAAGAGCAGATACGCCAAGTGATTAGGGAGTCCCAGAATTTCGAGTCGTTAGTGTTGTACCGAAAACCTAACGAATTCAATGAGACAGACCTTGATCGGTACTGGGTTCCGGACGGTGATGCGAGACTAAATCACGACCGTGGACGGATTCGAGATTCGGTAAAAAAACTGGCCGCCGAGGGCCAGCGTTACGGTGACGAAACACGACACGAGCAATTCGAATTTCAATCGGTGGAAATCGATACCGACCGTAGTTCTGCAATTGTAAAAACGTTGGAAAAGTGGTTTATTGCTGTCTATCTGAGTGACGGTAGCCTTCAAAAAAATAAGACAGTTGGACCTTATTTCGTCAGTTATATTCTCAAAAAGATCGACGGTCGTTGGCTTGTCGAAAAATCCTCCACTGCTCGTGTCAACCGCCCGACTCCGCGACTCTCAGATATTAACAACTTGGACGAACCGAAACCCGGTCAGGAGTTTCTCGTAACGATCACCGGTCAGGATTTTGAACCAGAAATGATCTACGTTGAGGTTATCGGACCGGGTTGCCCGGAAAGCAAGCCTTGTAAAGTCCCAAACTCGGGATTGCGAGAGAAATCGAATCTCACCGAAACTATTCTCGACGCCGTGCCGCTAACACTTTCATCCGGAGATTTTAAAATCGCAGCCCGTAACGGCGAATCGCCAGCGTCAAATCCGCTTTATTTAAGAGTCCCGTGATCCGCACGGGCAAGTGACTATCTGAACTTCGCATTCTTTTGAGTCGGATTGGAAACAAAAACCACTGATTCTTCAACTTCGCATAAGTTGGTATAAGTCGAACATAGATTGTCCAATTTTTAGTTCATGAAGGATTGATTCGTATCCTTTCTTGCGGCGGTTGCGGTGGGGTTTGGCGGGTTGCGGTGGCGGGCGTGGGCACGGTTGGGGGCAGTGAAGTCGAGGCGGCGAAGCGGCGATGAAATTTACCGTTCCGTGTCAAAATACGCCGCTATTTTCGGGAAATTATTGAAACGACACACGTAAATTTGCGTCCCAAGCCGGTATTTTTCTCTTTTTCAGGTATTTTCGAAGAATATCAACGGCGAAATACACTAAAAAGAAGGAAATGAAATTTCTCGTTTCCCATTTCGTGTCTTTAGCGTATTTCGCGTTTAACAAAAGTATTAGACCGCGACTTTCTCCTTTCGCTTTTATCCTCTATCCTTTAGGTAAATGTCGTATCAGGTTATAGCCCGAAAATGGAGGCCGCAGACTTTTGAGGAAGTTACGGGCCAGGAAGTAATTACGCAGACCTTGCGTAATGCTTTGGAATTCGATCGCCTGCATCACGCATATTTGTTCTCAGGTTCGCGTGGCGTCGGTAAGACAACGACCGCTCGAATACTAGCCAAGGCTCTCAATTGCCACAAAACGACCGGCAAGCCGAATCTGACGCCGTGCCTTTTGACGGACGACGACCTCTGCCCATCGTGTATCGAAATATCCGAAGGCCGATCTATCGACGTGCTGGAGATCGACGCCGCTTCGCATACCGGTATCGATGATGTCCGCGAAACGATCTTAGAAAGTATCAATTTCAATCCTGCGCGTGATCGTTACAAGGTTTTCATCATCGACGAGGTCCATCAGCTTTCGAAGGCCGCATTCAATGCTCTGCTCAAAACTCTCGAGGAACCGCCGGAAAACGTCGTCTTCATAATGGCGACAACCGAGCTGCACAAAGTTCCAGAAACGATCCTGTCGCGATGTCAGGAATTCGAATTTCGCACGATCCCGCTTCCAAAAATATTCGACCGTCTTAAGCTCATCGCTGATGCAGAGAAAATAAAAATCTCCGATGATGCACTCCGCGAACTCGCCCGCTCCGGCGAAGGCTCGATGCGCGATGCTCAGAGCAATTTCGATCAGGTGATCAGCTTTTCGAGCGATGAAATTACTGCGGAAAATGTCACAAAGGCACTCGGCTTTGCCGGGGTCGAAACGCTATCAAAGGTGATAACGGCGATCATTGCAAAGGACGCGAAAGGCACGCTCGACGTCGTCGATGACTTGATCGGGCGCGGCCACGATCTGCGAAACTTCTGCCGTGATCTGCTCGGTCTTTTCCGCGATCTGCTCGTCTTCAAGGTCGCCGGAGAATCACCAAACCTGCACGAATCAGCGCTCTTCTCGGTCGATGAAATGCGAACCGCCTCCGAACCGTTTACCGAGGCCGACCTTCTCCGATTCTTCAACGCGCTCGCCGAAACCGAAACGAAACTCAAAGAAGCTTCGCACTCACGTCACATTCTTGAGATCGGACTCATCCGTCTCATCGAAATGCGTCGAGTCGTCGCCATCGAGGACATACTCAAGCGTTTATCGGCGATCGAATCAGGTTCGGGAGTCGCCATCGCATCACCGTCAGTTCCCGTTCAGGAAAAAAAAACTCTAATTACTGAGCCGATCGCCCGATCAAGGCCCGTCGAAGTTCCGCCGATCCAATCGTTCGCTCCTCCGGCAGCCGAATCGGTAAAAGCCGAGATCCCGCCGGCAAAGGTCGAACCGCAGTTTCCCGAGCAGCCGCCTGATCGTGATTTCTCGCTCGATGAGCCGCCCGAGGACATGTCATATTTCGACGCGCCGATCGATCCGCCGGACTATTTTCCCGCCGATCTGCCGCCGGATCTTCCACCGGATCTGCCGAAAAATATAATTCCTGAGATCGTCAGACCACCCGAGCGAGTCAGCATCGCACCCGCAAACGTTCGCCTTGCGGCTCTCACAAGCGAAGAACTCGAACACGCCAAGGACGAACGCCTTGACGACGGTTTCGAAGAAAAACTCACCTACAGCGGCGACGACCTCAGCAAAATAGAATCTGCAAAGAGCCTCGTCGAAATGCTCGTCGGTGTCGAATACTCGAAGCCGGTTCGAACTGCATTCGCAAATGGCAACTCGGCCGCCGCGACCGCTCCGACACGCGACATGTCACACCTGATTCCCGAGATCGGCCGCAAAGAGCCGAGACTGGAAATGCCTGTTCTCCCTGCGGATCCGACCGACGAAGACCTGCTCACATTCGCCAACGCCCATCCCACGGTCCACGAAGCAAAACGAATCTTTCGCGCCACCGTCATTGAGGCGAAACGCACATAATGCGAACATCAGAGTAGAACTTTCGTATATATCGCTTGAACGGGCGTGTTAAATTCATTTTTGATGAACACAAAATTTCTGCCGGTAAAACTTAAATTCTGTCTCTTAGCGGCGATCCTATTTTTGGCTGCCTCGGTTGCCGTTTCGCAGACGAATGCACCATGGTCGCAAAACGTTTCGCCTTTGCCTGATCCCACCGGTTTCGTGAACGATTACGCAGGTGTGATCGATGCGGCGACCAAGCAAGAACTCGAAACAAAGCTCAAAAATTTCAACGAAACATCGAACCCGCGGGTCGAGATCGCCGTGGCAGTCGTCAAAACGACCGGCGACCGCCCGATATTCGATTATTCGCTCGCCGTCGCCCGCGGTTGGAAAATCGGTTCCAAACTCGACGATAACCCGAGTGCCCTGCTGCTCGTCGCGATCGATGACCGCAAATATTTCACACAGGTGAGCAAGGATCTCGAGGACGAACTGCCCGACGGTATCGTCGGCAGTCTGCAAAGGCAATACCTCGTGCCGGAATTTAAGAAAGGTAATTATTCCAAAGGCATCTCGGACACGGTCGACGCCTACATTCTCGCGGTTCGGAATAAAGGTAACACCAACTCCAAC
>JBBRUA010000035.1:0-15537 GCA_038248245.1 Pyrinomonadales bacterium
AGACCGACTTTATGCCACTTGGATATTTCAGCCTGATCCTTCACGCCCATCTGCCGTTTGTCAGGCATCCGGAATATCCCGAGTTTCTCGAAGAAGATTGGCTCTACGAGGCGATCACTGAAGTTTACCTTCCGCTTATTTTCATATTTCAAACGCTACACGAATCAGGCGTAAAACCGCGCCTCGCGATGAATGTCTCGCCGCCGTTGTGCGAAATGCTCGCCGACCCGCTTTTGCAGGAACGCTACACGCGGCATCTCGAAAACCTTCTCGAACTCGCAAAGAAGGAACTTCATCGCACGCAAATTGAATCGCACGAGTTTTATGACGTCGCTAAGATGTACGTCGATAATCTGTCGGCGTCGCTTGATCTCTGGAACAATCGCTATCGGCGCAATTTGATCACGGCGTTTCGCGAACTTCAGGACGAGGGCGTGATCGAGATCATTACATGCTGTGCGACGCACGGATTCATGCCGCTCATCTCGACGGTCGAGAGCCGCCGGGCGCAGGTTAAGATCGCGGTCGCTAATTATAAAAAACATTTTCATCGTCAGCCACGCGGAATCTGGCTCGCCGAATGTGCGTACGAGCCGGGCGTCGAAGATCTGTTGCAAGACGCCGGTATCGAATATTTTATAAGCGACACGCACGCAATACTTTATGGCGATCCGCGGCCGCGATACGGAGTGCATGCACCGGTCGTAACTCCAAACGGAACCGCTGTTTTTGCACGCGACGTAGAAACCAGTCAGCAGGTCTGGAGTGCCGAGTCAGGTTATCCCGGCGACGATCTTTACCGCGAATTTTACCGCGACATCGGATTTGACGCCCCGATCGACTATCTTAAACCTCATCTTCACGAAGACGGCAGCCGGCGGCATCTCGGTTTGAAATATCATCGAATTACGGGACGTGACGTTCCGCAGAATAAAAAAGCCCCGTACGTTCCGGCACTCGCCCGCGAAAAGGCGGCGGAAAACGCGAGTCACTTTATCGACGAACGGATCAAACAGGCACACAAGCTTCGCGAGACATTCGATGGACATCCACCGCTCGTCATATCGCCCTATGACGCTGAGCTTTACGGGCATTGGTGGTTCGAAGGGCCGCAATTCATCGACTTTTTCTTCAAAAAGATCCATTTCGATCAAACCGAGATCGAATGCATCACACCCGGCGACTTTCTTGACTCGGGTCTGCCCATTCAGATCCAGCAACCTACTGCGTCAAGCTGGGGTGAGAATGGCTACTACAAGGTTTGGATAAATGAAGGTAACTCGTGGATGTATCCGTATCAGCACGATGCCGAGCGGAAGATGACGCATTATGCTAACCAATTTGCTGCGAATGGCTCGAATCAGGAAGGTTTACCGACTCGGATCTTGAACCAACTGGCTCGCGAATTGCTCCTTGCACAATCCTCCGACTGGGCATTCCAGATCTATCAGGGAACAACGGTCGAATATTCGTCGAGACGTTTTCAGTCGCACATTCACCGTTTTGACCTACTTACCAAAATGCTCGACCAGATCGCGGCCGATCCATCGGCGACGACCGCTCAGGAAGACCTCGACATACTAACCGAAATAGAATATCGCGACAATATTTTTCAGGAACTTGATTTCAGGGTTTACTGCGTTTGAAGATGGCGTTGCCAGATATATCATCCACTGATTTTAACTAAGACACGACCTGCTACTTATCGTTTAGCGAAGTTGCCTTAACATCTTTGTAAAGTTACTCTATTCATTACGTTTCTTGGAGGAATCAATGATAGAAAAGGGTGTGGAGATCGCTCCGGCTGAGGGTAAGCTTGGGATTTTGTTGGTTGGATTGGGTGCGGTTAGTACAACGCTGGTTGCCGGTGTTGAGGCGATAAAACGGGGAATATCGGAGCCTGTTGGGAGCCTCACGCAGTTGGGAACGATCAGGCTCGGCAAACGCACAGACAATCGCAGCCCAAAGATCAATGATTTCGTGCCGCTCGCACAACTCGAAGACATCATTTTCGGTGCTTGGGATATCTTTCACGACAACGCGTTCGATGCCGCGATGAATGCCGGCGTTCTCGACAAAGACCTTCTAAATCAACTCTCTGAACCGCTATCGAGCCTCAAGCCGATGCCGGCCGTTTTCGAGCAAAACTACGTAAAGCGTCTGCATGGCGAGAATGTAAAGACCGGCAAGAACAAAATGGAGCTTGCCGAACAGCTAATTGCTGATATCGCTAAGTTCAAATCGGAAAATGGCTGCGACCGTTTGGTAATGGTTTGGGCGGCCTCTACCGAGATCTACATTGAGGAATCCGAGGTTCACACCTCAATCGAAGCCTTTGAGAAGGCGATGTACGATAACGACGGACGCATCGCTCCGTCGATGATCTACGCCTACGCCGCGATGAAATCAGGCGTACCGTTTGCTAACGGTGCCCCCAATCTGACGGTCGATATTCCGGCTTTGACTGCTTTGGCCGAAGAAACAGGAATGCCGATCTGTGGGAAAGATTTCAAGACCGGTCAGACCCTGATGAAAACGATCCTCGCTCCGGGATTGAAATCAAGAATGCTCGGCCTTGACGGTTGGTATTCGACCAATATTCTTGGTAACCGCGATGGTGAGGTCCTGGACGATCCTGAGAATTTTAAGTCGAAGGAAGTTTCGAAGCTCTCCGTGCTCGAACATATCTTTCAGCCTGACGTTTACCCTGATCTCTACGGAGATTTTTCGCACGTTGTAAAAATTAATTACTATCCGCCGCGCGGCGACAATAAAGAAGGCTGGGACAACATCGATATTTTTGGCTGGCTCGGCTACAAGATGCAGATCAAGGTCAATTTTCTATGCCGCGATTCGATACTAGCCGCACCGCTGGCACTCGATCTGGCATTATTTATGGATCTGGCGCAGCGTGCCGGGATGAAAGGCGTCCAGGAATGGCTTTCGTTCTATTTCAAAGCCCCGCAAACCGCTCCCGGCTTGTACCCGGAGCACGATATTTTTATTCAGCTAATGAAGCTAAAAAATACGCTGCGGCACATGATGGGCGAAGACCTGATAACACATCTCGGCCTGGAATATTACGATTAGTTCGTATATTCCGTAAAAAGTTCACGTTCTCTTGTTCTTTTCAGTTGCACACCCGTCGGAGGGTGTGTTATTTGTATTTGTGGAGCGGGCATTCATACCCGTTGCCAAACCCTCTGGGCTAGCCCTTCCAGTACTCTAAAGTCCAGCCAACGAAAAATCTTTTGAAATCATCATTATAGACGACATGTTTGCCGTTCGGTTTTGGCAAACAAGTTTACGCAGAACGTCTTTACGGTAACGGAGTGCCAGACTCCGGCGAGGAGATAAGAAGATGAAACAGGAAACGGCAGTAAGTATTGATAACGTCGAAAAGGGAGTTTTGCTTGACCCCGAACGCAAGAGTGTTCGGGCGGCGGAGTTTGAGGACAAACTCTTGGCGCAAATAGTTGGACAGGAACGTGCGGTCCGCCGAATGAGCGGCCTGTTTCAGATCTATCTCGCGGGAATGAATAATCCCTCGCGCCCCATCGGCACTATGCTGTTTCTCGGGCCGACCGGTTCGGGTAAAACACGCGTTGTCGAAGCCGCGTCTGAAGTTCTGTTCAATGAGCCGTACACTGTCGTCAAGATCGACTGTGCTGAGTTCCAACACTCGCACGAGATCGCCAAACTGATCGGTTCGCCTCCGGGATACCTCGGCCATCGCGAGACCGCTCCGATGCTCACGCAGGAAAATTTGGACAAAGCTCACACGGACGACACGAAACTGACCTTCGTCCTTTTCGACGAGATCGAAAAAGCGTCCGACTCGCTCTGGCAGCTTCTTCTGGGCATTCTGGACAAAGCGACTTTGACGTTGGGCGATAATCGCCGAGTTGATTTTTCTAAAACGGTGGTTATCATGACGTCGAACCTCGGTGCCCGTGAGATGTCGGAAATGATCTCGGGCGGGATCGGCTTTGCGCCTTCGAAATCGGATAAGACCAGAGATGATAACGAGATAGACACGAAGATATATCGTACGGCACTTGAAGCGGCAAAACGTAAATTTTCACCCGAATTTATGAACCGCATCGATAAAGTAGTCGTTTTCCGCAGCCTCAAGGAACATCATTTGCGTCAGATACTCGATATCGAACTGAGGTCGGTGCAAGACAGAATCACCGAGTCGGCGGGGACGAAATTCGTTTTTGAATGCACTGATGAAGCGAAGGAATTCTTGCTTAGCGAGGGAATCGATCTTAAATACGGAGCACGCCACCTGAAACGGTCGATTGAAAGATTCCTGGTCTATCCACTGTCGAATTTAGTTGCGACCCAGCAGGTCGAAACGGGTGATCTGGTCTTGGTCGGTTTCGATCAGGAGAAAGAAATACTTTCGTTTATTAAACAGTCCGGGAAGTTGATCATCTCCGATCCGAAGGACGACACGACCGACGATGAACCTTCGATAAATGCTGATGCCATCGGAATGCCTCTGCCGCAAGCGGAAGCCGCGACCGGCATGAGCAAGTCGAAGGGCGAGACCACCGACGTTTAATTTGTAACTGACGTCATATGAAAGGGTAAGCGATCGATATCGCTTACCCTTTTTTGTTCGTTTGTGGACCAAGGTCGTTTGGTTTCGGAGCTTCGATCACCCGAATTGTGAACTCGCTCCGCTTTTCATCTATAATCAGAGCGATGGATGAAGCAATAAACGTTATTGGCGGCGGCCTCGCCGGAGTTGAGGCGGCTTGGCAAGCGGCTGAGCGTGGGGTGAAAGTTCGCCTTTTCGAGATGCGGCCGATCGTGGAGACACCGGCACACCGAACCGAACATCTGGCGGAGATCGTCTGTTCGAATTCACTGAAAACGGACGAGCCGGGGTCTGCACCGTATTTACTCAAGGAAGAGTTGCGCCGAGGCGGTTCGATGGTGCTTGAGGTTGCCCACGCGACGAAAGTTCCGGCCGGAGCCGCGTTGTCGGTAGATCGTGTGAAATTTGCCGAGATGATAACCGAGCGGGTCGAGGCACACCCGAATATCGAGATCGTTCGCGAAGAGGTGACAACGATTCCGGCGGATGGCGTGTCGATCATCGCGACCGGACCGTTAACTTCTGATGCTCTAACGAAAGAGATAATGAAGCTGACCGGCGACGATCAATTGTATTTTTACGACGCGATCGCACCGATCATCGCGGCGGATTCGATCGATATGTCGGTCGCTTTTAAGGCGGCTCGCTATGACAAGGGCGGCGACGATTATATAAATTGTCCGATGGATCGCGACCAGTACGAGATATTTATCGATGCCGTTCTGAATGCAAAATCGGTGCCGCTGAAACGTTTTGAGGACACACATTGGTTCGAATCGTGTCTGCCGATCGAAGAGATCGCCCGCCGCGGGCCCGAGACTTTGAGGTTTGGGCCGATGAAGCCGAAGGGTCTGCGGCACCCGAAAACCGGCGAAGAACCGTGGGCGTGTGTGCAGCTTCGCCAGGAAAATATGATGGCCGACGCGTTCGGAATGGTCGGTTTTCAAAACCATCTGCGTTACGGCGAACAAGAACGCGTCCTGAAACTCATTCCGGGATTGGAGAATGCCGAGTTTCTGCAATTCGGTCAGATCCATCGCAATACCTTTATCAATTCGCCTAAGATCTTGAATGAGTCCTTAGAAACGCGAGCAAACCCGCGTTTATTCTTTGCCGGCCAGATCACCGGCGTCGAAGGCTATGTCGAATCGATCGCGACCGGCTGGCTCGCCGGAATTAACGCCGTCAACGTTCTGCGAGATCAGCCCATGATAACCGCCCCGCAGACTTCGGCAATTGGGGCCCTGTGCCGCTACGTTTCGAACGTTGAAACCAAAAATTTTCAACCGGTGAATATCACTTTCGGATTGATCCAGGAACTGCCGCCGGAACTGCGAAAACAGTACCGCAAAAAACGAGAGCGGCATGTGTTTCAGGTCGAGCGTGCGCTCGTTGATTGGGATGAGTGGATGAAAGAAATTTAACGCAAAGACGCAAAGGAGCAATGACGCAAAATATTTGATGGAATATTTACCCACTTTGATCGTTGCCGCTATCTTCCTCGTCGCCATAATGTATTCCTCGGTCGGGCATGGCGGGGCTTCGGGGTATTTGGCGGTGATGGCGTTTTTGGCGGTGGGTCCGGAGGTGACGCGGCCGACGGCGTTGGTGCTGAATCTGTTTGTCGCGTCGATCGGGACGGTGCAGTTTTACAGGGCGGGTTATTTTTCGTGGCGGTTGTTTTGGCCGTTTGCGGCGGCATCGATACCGATGGCGTTTGTCGGCGGGATGATACATCTGCCGACCGATGTTTATAAGCTAGTACTTGGAGCCGTGCTTTGTCTCGCGGCAGTTCGCCTGGCAATAAATTTGAAGGGCAACAATCAGGTAAAAGATCCGCCGATAATCACGTGTTTAGCTATTGGAGCGGTGATAGGATTGCTTTCAGGAATGGTCGGTGTCGGCGGCGGTATTTTTCTGACACCAATACTATTACTCATGCATTGGGCGGAAACGCGTGTTGCTGCGGGTGTTTCCGTACTGTTCATCTTGGTCAATTCGGTCTCCGGCTTGATCGGTCAGTATGCGAAGGGAGCTCTTAACGGCCTGCCGTCTGAAGTGTGGATCTGGATCGCTGCCGCGGTCGTTGGCGGACTGATCGGGTCGACGCTGGGCAGCAAGAAGTTCGATTCGATGACGCTGCGGCGGGTGCTGGCGGCGGTGCTGCTGTTCGCCGGCGTAAAACTAATTTTCGTCTAGGCAAATATTCCGACAGTTTTGCAATCAAATATTCGAATGAGCAGTAGTCTTCGGTTTGAATGAAATACCTTCTAATCACGTTTTTTCTTTTTTCGGCATCCGTCGCGGCTCAGTCAGGGCGGGTAAAGGCGCTAGAGACGCCGACACCGACTCCGTCAGACCGCACTTCCGTTGGCTATAATCCTACGCAACCCGTTACCGCCAAGCCCAAACCTTCGCCGACTCCCGGCACCTCAGGACTCTCAGATGATGCGGACGGTGTCCTAAAGGTAGAGTCGACGCTCGTGCCAATTCCGGTCGCTATCCTCGATGCCGCCGGACGTGCCGTAACGAATCTACAGGCCAAGGATTTTGAACTTAAGATCGATGGCAAAACGGTCGAGGTCGGGGAGATATTTAAGAGCGAATCGCCGATACGGCTTGCCATGCTGTTCGATAATTCATCAAGCGTCTTGATCGCCCGTGATTTCGAACGCGAGGCGGCCGTCAAATTCTTTCGAAGGGTGATCCGGCCCGAACGCGATCTGGCGGCGTTGTTTTCGGTCGCAGATTACACGCGGCTCGAACAGCCGTTTACTAACGACGTTTCGCGACTTACTCAAGCGATACAGCTTTTTGCCGAACCGAAAGGAGCAACCGCTCTGTTTGACGGAATTATCGAGGCCTCGGAATATCTAAAATCGGCCAGCGGCCGACGCGTTCTGGTCATCGTCTCCGACGGCGAAGACACCTACAGCGATTTCAAAAACACTTTGGAAGAGGTCATTCGCGTTCTGCACATCGATAACGTTCAGGTTTTCGTGGTGAAAACAAAAGACTTCGAAAATTTCAAGCGAACCGGCCAGCGCAATGGAAACGCCAACATTCGTGCCCTCACCGCCGAACGCCGGATGATCGAGATCACGCAGCAAACCGGTGGCGCTGTCTATTCGCCGATTGACGAGAGCGAGATGAGCGAGGCATTCAAACAGATCTCGGCCGAACTCGCCCAGCAGTACATCATTAGCTACTATCCCGAGGACGACACGGGAAAAGGCGGAGAGTTTCGCACTATCTCCGTTAACGTTAAGGATAAACAAAACGTGACGGTCAAGGCCCGCAAAGGTTACTATGTTGGAAGGAAATAATGCTTTCGCAACATCTCACCGAATTTTTCCAGCACCTTAAATACGAGCGTAATGTGAGTCCGCATACTTTGCGAAATTACACGAGCGATCTCGAGCAGTTTCGCGTGCATTTGTTTCGGGTAGAGAAACGAGACGATGTGGCGGTTGCCGATATTGACCGCCTGACGATACGCGAATGGATGGCGTCGCTTCACGCGGATCATAAGAAGACGTCTGTGGCCAGAAAGCTGGCGAGTTTGAGAACGTTCTTTCAATTCCTAGTTCGCGAGGGCAAACTCGAATCGAACCCCGCCAAACAGGTTGCCACGCCGAAGATCGAACGGAAACTGCCCAATCATCTGTCGATCGAGGATGCCGTACGCTTCATCGAAACGCCTGACATCAACACCGACCTTGGTCGACGCGATCGGGCGATCATTGAGTTTCTGTACGCGACCGGCATTCGTGTCGGCGAACTCGTCGGTGTTGATCAGGCCCATGTTGATTTTCGGGAAAGAATGGTGCTTGTCACGGGTAAACGCAAAAAGCAGAGAACGGTGCCTTTCGGCGAACCGGCTCTGCAAGCAGTAATGCTTTATCTCGAAACGACGCGGGGCAAATTTCTAAACAACTGCCCGGAAGCAAAACGCGATCTGCAGGCATTGTTCCTAAATTATCAGGGCACACGGATCACAACTCGTTCCGTCGGCCGCATGATCGATAAATACATTAAGCTCTGTGCCGACATCCACGATATCTCTCCTCACTCGTTACGCCACACCTTCGCCACGCACCTACTTGATCAGGGAGCCGACCTCCGCGACATTCAGGAGCTGCTCGGCCACGCCCGGCTGACAACAACCCAGATCTACACCCAGGTCTCAATGGAAAAAATGATCGAGGTCTACGACAAAGCCCATCCCAAAGCGTAGTAATTTTATCTCTCGAATCACTTCTTGTCTTACTTTGCGTTCTTAGCGGCTTTGCGTGAAACTCTCCGAATTTCAGACCAACGCCTCATAGTCAGAAAGAGTATCAATATCTATTTTCGCGGCATCGATCGGAACTGTACGAGTTTCGCTCGCATGATTTCGGATAATATCTCTCGCTCCTTTGTCAGCGTCCAGTCGTTTCAGGTCAGGGAATATCTCGCGGGCGAAAACGGCGGGGACACCTATCGTTTGGCCGTACTCTGCGGCAACGATCTCGGCATTTGAAGTCTGGAATTCGGTAATCAGGCTTTTCAGATGTTGGGTTGTGACATGTGGCTGATCGCAGAGAGCGACCATGACAGCATCCAGGTTGGAGGAGATGGTTTGAAGCCGACCGAGGCCGCTGGCGATTGAACTCCCCATGCCGGATGGCCAGTCGGAATTTATGTGAATGGTAACGGAAAGACCTGCGAGTTCCTCCGTGCAAGCTTCTGTTTCAGCTCCGAGAACGACAACTACCGGTTCGCATCCGGATTCAATTAAAACTTCGGCGGATCGGCGGATGAGAGTTTTACCTTCGAAAACGAGTAACTGTTTTGGCTGACCAAGCCGGCTCGAACTGCCGGCGGCTAGCAGCAACCCGCCTATTTTCGTTGCTTTATTTGCGATCATAGATCGAGCCCACGCGATCACGAAGATTGCCGCCATTGCGGTTTTTCAATACGCTTTGTATTTCGCCGATGATCGATAACGCGATGCTTTCCGGCGTGTCCGCACCGATGTCAAGACCGACTGGTCCGAAGAGACGTTTCAGTTGGTCGAACGAGAAAACTTTGCCGTTTTCGGCTATCTCTTCGAGCAATTGCTCAGTACGACGTTTCGGGCCCAGAGCACCAATGTAAAAGGCATTTGATTCCAGCAAAGCCGGTAAAATGAAGCGGTCGCGAGCATAATTGTGCGTCATTATCACTCCCGCAGTCCGATCGTCGGCGAAGATTTCACCCGGCGGTTCATCGACATTCTGAAGCACAAGTTCCCGGGCGGATGGGAACCTCTCTTCGGTAAGAAACGCCGGACGATGATCGTGGACGGTGATCTGCCAACCGAGTTCCGAAGCGATATTCACCAATGGAACCGCGTCCGCTCCCGCACCGAAAAGCAACACGGCGACAGGCGTTTCGAAATCATCAGAGGCCTCGCGGTCCTCATATGCAGTTCTCATTTTTGCGATCAACTCACTTTCCTTGTCGACCGGTTCGAGCAGTATTTCGATCACACCGCGGCAGCCCATGTTAAGGCTAAAGACCGAGTTTTCATCGCCGGTCGTGTCGTAGGTGAATATTTCGGAGTTGCCGCTTGCGAGAACCTTTGTTGCCCGTTCTAAAACATCGGCTTCGAGACAGCCGCCGGAAATGGTGCCGAATGTATCGCCGTTTTTAAGGATCAGCATCCTTGCTCCCGGCAAACGATAACCAGAACCGCGAACGTCAACAACCGTGGCGAGAATAGCTTTTTCGCCGGCCGATAGCCCATCGATAACTCGGAGAATTTCTTTGATTTCTTTCAAGGTAGAATATGGAAAGAACCGTCGTAACAATGCACGGACGGTTCAGGTACTATAAAAACTTAAAGTTTACGCTACACGCTAACAAGGATGGTTCTGACTATTCCGGGCAGGCACCGCCGTTAACAACCCATTCCTCAACCTTTGCGGAAAACTCCTCGAAACTCATTGGCGGTACGGTTCGTCCGTTGCCGGGATCCCAGGCCCAGATAACGAGCGGATCTTTCTTTTGGATATGATCCATTGCCTCTCGGAGGGTCTTGAAACCGCCGTTTTTCGATGGATCTTTGAAATTGCGGCACAATTGTCCGGCGGTCAAACCTTGAAAAGGCATCTTCTGATCGGCCGGCGGCATGTGCCATGGTTTGGACGTGCCCGGCGGCATGTGTTCGCCGGGAAGATTCTCCATTTGATGACAGGCGGTGCATTGTTGACCATAGACACCTTTGCCGTCTTTCCCGCGAGTAACGCCTTGCATGTGCGGCGTCATTTCATCGCCTTGCGTCGGTACGTCTCCACCCGGATGGCAGTTCGCGCACCGAGCCGAGAAGAATACCTTTACAGCTTCGTTGAACGCGGCTTTCGCCCTGGCCGGATCAGGCGAATTAGCGATCGTCTCATCGTTGACGGTCGAAGCCTCGACGCGTTCGAGATCTTCGATGCGGTTAGAGTAAGCGAGAACCGCCACTCCGCACAACGCGGTCACAACTACCAACAGCTTCAAACTATTTCGGAGAGAAAAAACCTTTGTTTCGTTCATTACGCTTTCTCCTTTAAGTCCGCCGGACGGATCGGTAAAGTTCGCAAACGCTTGCCCGTAGCGGCAAAAATAGCATTGACGACGGCCGGAGCGATCGGCGGGGTGCCCGGTTCGCCGACACCACCGTGTTTCTCAGTGCTCGGCAAAATATATGTTTCGATCTTCGGCGTTTCATTCATCCGCAGCATCTTGTAATCATAAAAATTACGCTGCTGAACCCGGCCATCCTTGATGGTGATCTCTCCATATAAAACCGCCGTCAAACCGTAGATGATGCCGCTTTCCATCTGAGCTACAACCGTGTCGGGGTTCACGACTTGTCCGCAATCGATAGCACAAACGACGCGATGAACTTTGATCATGCCGGTCTTTTTATCGACCGAGACCTCAGCGACCTGAGCGACATAGCTCGCAAAGCTCTCGTGCACTGCTATTCCGCGATAGATCCCTTTCGCTGCCGGTTTGCTCCAGCCCGCTTTCTCGGCCGCAAGTTTTAAGACGCCCATGTGCCGAGGATGCTTTTCGAGCAGCGACAGACGAAAGGCGAGCGGATCCTTTTTCGCCGCGAACGCCAGTTCATCGAGGAAACACTCGGTCGAAAAAGCCGTATGCGAGCTTCCGACCGAACGCCAGAAGCCGACGGGAATTCCAGGTTTACTGTTTATCCAATCGACGTATAGATTCTGCACGTCGTAGGGAAGCGTACTGGCTCCTTCAACCGCCGTATCATCAAGTCTGTCAGGCGGAGGTGCGAACCCGAAAAGGCCCGGCCCGAGCGTCGCCATTATCGACGGGCTTACAATTCGATGATTCCAAAAGACAGGTTTTCCGGCTGCATCAAGTCCGGCTGACATCTTGTTGTAAGCTGACGGACGATAAAAATCGCCGTGCATATCGTCTTCGCGTGTCCAGATTACCTTCACCGGTTTGCCTACCGACTTAGACAATTTAACCGCATCTGTCACATAGTCGCCGAGGCGTCGGCCGAATCCACCGCCGAGCAAAGTGTTGTTGACCTTTATTTTTTCGGCCGGAAGCCCGAGTTCTTTCGCAACTAAACCCTGCACTACCATTTGAGCCTGAATCCCGCTCCATATCTCGCAGCTATCGGCACGGACGTCAGCGGTTGCATTCATCGGTTCCATCGTCGCGTGGGCAAGAAACGGAGCGTAGTAGACCGCATCGATCGTTTTTGTCGCTTTCGTGCGGCCGGCGACTATGTCACCGACCTTTTTCGCTTCGATACCTTTGCCATTCGCGGCGGCCTCGACGTCGGCTTGAAATAGATTTTCGCTTGAAACGGATGCCATCGCTCCTTCGTCCCAAACGACCTTTAGAGCATCACGTCCTTTTTTCGCAGCCCAGTAATTATCAGCAACTACGGCCACGCCGCTGTCGAGCCGGACAACATGCCGAACGCCTTTCACAGCTTTTGCCGCAGCATCATCGACGCTCTTGACTTTTCCGCCAATTACGGGTGAACGCAGAATGCTGGCGGTCAGCATTCCGGGAACCTTTACATCGATACCAAAAATGCCTGAACCGTCCACCTTTTCAGGTGTATCGAGACGTTTCATGCTTTTGCCGATGAAATTGAAATCTTTGGTGTCTTTTAGTTTTGGCGTGGCTGGAGGTGCGATCTTGGCTGCCGAATCAAGTAATGTTCCGTATTTTGCAGTTCGACGCGAAGTGGGATGAAAAACCTCGCCCTTTGCGACGCGGCATTGTTCGACCGGAACGCCCCATTGCTGGGCGGCCGCCATGACAAGCATTTCGCGGGCTGACGCAGACGCCTTGCGAAGCGGCTCGATCAAACCTCTGACACTTGCACTTCCGCCCGTGATCTGGCCGCCTAATGCCGGATTTATAAATTCTTTTCCCGGCGGTCCGTGTTCGTAGGTGACATCTTTCCAGTCGACCTCGAGTTCGTCAGCGACGATCATCGGCAATGAAGTGAGAACGCCTTGTCCCATCTCAGCCTGACCAACGACGACCGTTACTTTGCCATTCGGAGCGATCTTAATGAAAGCGTTAGGATGAAATTCTGCGGCCGGTTCGGGAGGGATACCGAGTTTCTCTTCCGCACGCGTTTGAAGCGGCGTCGAGATGCCAAAAACGAGTGCTCCGCCGGCGACGAGTGTGGCTTTGAGGAATGAGCGTCTGTCGAGTTCTACTTTTGGGGTCATCTCATTTACCTCCGTTGATCGCGGCGAGTTTGATCGCGCTTCTGATTCGGTTATAGGTGCCACAGCGGCAAACAATTCCGGACATTGCCTGATCGATATCAGTATCCGTCGGCTTTTTATTTTGTTTTAGCAGAATCGCCGCCGACATGATCTGGCCTGATTGACAATACCCGCATTGCGGCACATCCTCGGCGATCCAAGCCTGCTGCAGCGGATGCGACACGTCAGGCGAAATGCCCTCGATGGTTGTGATCTCTTTGCCGACCGCGGCTTTCATCGGCGTTACGCACGAACGCTTTGCCTCGCCACCCACATGGATCGTACACGCGCCGCACTGGGCAACGCCGCAACCAAATTTTGTCCCCATCAGCCCGAAATCGTCACGGATCACCCACAATAATGGTGTATCTAGATCGGATTCGGTTTCGTATTGCTTCCGGTTCACGCTAAGCTTTGTCATCTTAAATAGCCTCGCACGTCGCAAATTACGCGAATTTATATTGTTAAAAATTACCGCTTTGAATAAAGATTATAACACACTGATTTCGAGGAGATTGTACGCGAGCGTACTGTTGGCTTGCGGCATTCCGGGGATAATAATCGTAGGCCTTAATTTAATCGCAAGGGAGCAGTTGTTTCTGCCGATTAGGGAACTCGGCGGTCGCATCCTCGGCGTCACCGATAAGGAGGACAATTTATATGAAAAAGTTGGAAGGTGATCAAACTAGAATGCCGTCTGCCGAAAATCAGACGCAAACGGCGGACACAATCGATGAACTTTCAGTTCACGAACAGGTAATTCGTGAATTTGAACATGCAGCTGATATCGGCGAGTCTGAATTGGAGCAATTGAAAACTGAGGCCAATCGGCCCAAATACGTGCTCCCATCACCGATGATCAGCCGTGAGGATGCCGCATTTCAAAACATCAACCCTAATCAGATCGGGGAAGCGTACGGAGTCGCAAACCAGCGAACGGAACCGGTCGACATACTCGAAAAGGTCGAAGACCGCGACGACGACAGGTGGGCATTGAACCCTGCCTCGGCGGCAGAGAATGACGAGGTGTGATCTCGTTGGGCCGAGACTTTTGGGATTATAAACAGATGGAGATAGCGAAGTATGAGTAAAAATAACGTAAACCCTGACCACTATAAAACCGCAGGACGTGAGCGACCCGGCCAGGCGGTCGTGCAGGAAATTCAAAAACAAAAATTCACCGAGGCAAAAGCGCAGGAATCTATGAGTGAACGACAACGAACTGGGTCTAAATATATTACAAACGTGCCAGAGAACGCGCCAACGGCCTCGAACGACAGCCCCAAAATGGACAATTCCGATCAGGCGGCCGACGAAACGAAAAATTAAACAAAAATATGAGTGAACAGAAATCAAATACCCGGGGCGAGAGTTCCTCGGTAAACAAAGCAGATTCGACACGGTACGGATTCGACCCCATCCCCGCGACGAGTAAAGTGGACGGCGCGTTCGCCGGAAACGAGCCAACCGGGCGAACGGCGGTTGAGGTGATGGACCAATACACCGAATTAAACATGCATGAAGACGCCGATTCAAACGAAGGTATAGAAGCCGAAATGGAGAATCTCTCGGAACTTCCCGATCCGCAGAAAGAGGAGAAATAATGTATAACGACCTACTACGAAAGATGGCTGATTTTGACGGGGCAGATATGCCGGTGTTGAGCGCCTATCTCGATATGCGTCCGCAGGCGACGGGCCGCAATCCGGGTATCCGTTCGGGCGAGATCGTCCTGAAAGACCGCCTGCACGAAATCGAAAAAACGTATCTGCCTCGCGGAGCCGACCTTGATTCGTTCCAGGCAGACAGTGAGAGGATCCTGGATTTCGTCGAGAATTCCATGTCGCCGGCGACGAGCGGTCTGGTAATTTTTGCGTGCTCGGCAAAGGGTCTTTGGGAAACGGTCGAGGTCGGAGCGGAACTTGAGAATGAAGTTTCGGTCGGTAAATCCCCATCCCTGTTTCAGTTGGCAAAAATGCTCGACCATTACGATACAGCGGTTCTTGCAGTTGTCGATACAAATACCGCCCGTTTCTTTGTTACTAACTACGGTACTTTGCAAGAAACTGACGCTCCGAACGATACGAATACGGAGGCTTACAACAAGACCTCAGGCGGCGGTTGGAGCCAACTGAGATACCA
>JBBRUA010000036.1:0-15309 GCA_038248245.1 Pyrinomonadales bacterium
GCCAGCAAGAGCGCGATATCGCCGCCGTAAATGACCATCGCGATAATGATCAGTGCGTCCGAGATCGTCAGGTGGATATCGATCCGTGGAAGTTGTATACGGAGAAAACAACTGCAAAAGATCGTAAGGGCGGCCAAACCGATTACGCCGGCGTCGATCCTTTCGAACGGATTTGTAGACAGAGCCCAGCCGACGGCAACGAGGGCAAGCGGCACAAGTGCGAGGGTGTAAAGGTTGATAAATTTGTCTTTTCTGTCCATTTATCGGTCTAGGAAGGCCCGTGAAGATGTAGATTTTATTCGGCGTTCTAGAGGGTGCGGATGGTCGCCGGCAATTGACCTTTTTTATAATACGTTAAACTTTGTTGTTTTCCAAGAAAAATCTTCACTTTTTCTCAACTTTTTTTTGCGTGATTAAATTTCCGCAAGATCGATAACAAAGTGACGCAAAGATTCTCAGCAAAAACGCTCCGGATCGCATTGATCCCGTGAGCCCCAACCACCTTCTTCCATGTTTGTTTCGAAGCATAACGACGATATCGTAGGTCTTCATCTCACGAATCTTTTGGGCATTATCGTGCGGAAGCATACATACGCGAAGACCATGATTCGATTAAACTGCAATTGTCGCCTTAGTAAGGCACAAGGGAGAGAATATTATGAAGAGAAAATTAATCATTTTATCGATGTTTTTAGGTATGCTCTTTATCGGGCTGCCGACGGAACAAACGGCTTCGGCTCAAAATAAACAGAACGTCCAACGTCGCAACGGAAACAACGGCAATCAGGCCGGCCGGCAACGGCAGGTTTGGCAGGGAAACGGAAAACGACAGGGCCCGAAATGGAACCACGGTTACAAAAACTACGGCCAATACCGAAAAACCCAAGTCGGCAATCGGCGTTACCGAATGGTAAAACGCTCGTACTGGAGCAACGGAGCGCGTCTGTATCGAAACATGCGTGTATATTATTAAACAGATCCGAACCTGATCATTAACGAAAACGACTGAGCAAATCTCTCGGACTAGAAACTAGTCACTCACATCGTTCATTATTAAAAAAGGGGACTCCGTTTGGAGCCCTCTTTTCTGTAAGCAAAGTGGTGAAAATTCAATTAGGACACTATTTCGTTATCCCGACCTGCGTTAGCGCGTAAGCGTAACCAAATGCTACCTCTTTCAAACGGTCATATCTGCCCGACGAACCTCCGTGTCCGGCGCCCATGTTTGTCTTGAGCAGAATGACATTATCGTCAGTCTTCATTTCGCGGATCTTTGCCGCAAGTTTTGCGCCTTCCCAATACGGGACTTGACTGTCGTTGAGCGAGACCTCGATCAGCATATTCGGATACGCCTGTTTTTTGACATTCTCGTAAGGCGAATATTGCACCATGTAATCCCACGCTTTTTTCTCGTTCGGATTGCCCCATTCGATCCATTCTTCGGTGGTCAGCGGCAAGGTTTCGTCGAGCATCGTGTTCATCACATCGACGAAAGGCACCTGAGCGATCGACGCTTTATACAATTCGGGAGCCTGATTTACAACCGCACCCATGAGCAATCCGCCCGCCGAACCACCCTGAATTACGAGCCTATCCGGCGAAGTGTATTTATTCGCGATCAGCCACTTCGAAGAATCGACGAAATCGTTGAACGTATTCATCTTGGTGAACATTCGCCCGGCGTTCCGCCATTTCTCGCCGAGTTCGCCGCCGCCGCGGATCAGTGCGATCCCGTAGATCATTCCCCGATCGACCAGGCTCAATCGTGCCGTCGAAAAATTGGGCGTCATCGAAACGCCGTACGAACCGTATGCATACAGCAACATCGGAGATTTGCCGTCGAGCTTGGTTCCCTTTTTCATCATTACGAGAACCGGAACTTTCTCTCCGTCGCGGGCCGTAGTCCAGACGCGGCTGGTCTCATATTTAGTTTTGTCGTAACCGCTCGGGATCTCCTGTTGTTTGAGAAGCGTACTTTTACGTGACGCGAAATCGAACTCAAAAGTTGAATTTGGCGTGATCATCGACGAGTACGTGTAACGTACAACCGGCGTGTCGTATTCCGGATTCGAGCCCATCGCCATCGTATAAACCGTCTCAGGCGTCTCGATCCGCTGGTCGGCCCGCTTCGTTTTTCGGTCCTTCACGCGAAGATACTCGATGCCGTTTTCGACCTCGGAGACGATCGCGGTGTTTTTGAAAAACGAAATACTCTCTATCTTTATCTCGGGATTATAAGGAATGTATTCTGTCCAATTCTTTTCGCCGGGATCGCTCGCCGGAGCCTTGACGACCTTGAAATTCTCCGCGTTCTTATTCGTCGTGATGTAAAATTCGCCGTTGTCGAAATCAGCCGAATATTCGTGGCCTTCGCGACGCGGGCTGATCAACTTGAATTTCCCCGTGGGATCAGCAGCCGAAAGATAACGATATTCGCGCATCGTTTTCGCATACGATCCGATAAACAGCATTTTCGTATCTCTCGACCGGCCGACCGCTGCTCCGAAAAGAACGTCTTTTTCTTCGAATATGAGTTCGTTCTTTTCGCTGCCAACGGTGTGTCGCCAAACCTTGTCGGAGCGTTTTGAGACTGCATCTTCCTGACCGACAAAAAGGTATTTTCCGTCATTCGACCACTCGGTCGATGTCGCCCGCTCGAACGTATCCGCAAGCATTTTGCCCGTTCGGAGGTCTTTAATATGTAGCGTGTACTGTCTGTATCCGGTCGTGTCGGTCGAGTATGCCAACAAATTACCATCATCGCTCGGGCTGAAATCACCGATCGCAAAATACTTCAGCCCCTCGGCCATTGCGTTCTGATCGAGTAGAACTACCGCGTCCGCACCGTCTTTCGTTTTACTTCGCAGATATGTCGGATACTGTTTCCCTTCTTCGGTCCGCGTGAAATACCAGTAATCGCCGAGTTTGTACGGCACACTCACATCGGTTTGCTTGATACGCCCGAGCATTTCCTTGTAAAGCTCGTCTGCAAATCCTTTATGCTTCCCCATGAACGTTTCCGTATAGGCGTTTTCCGCATTCAGGTAGTCCAGCACGGCCGGATCTTTCTTTTCATTGCGGTCACGAAGCCACGAGTAATTGTCCGTGATCTCATAACCATGGATCTTCAAAACTTTAGGTACTTTCTTTGCGACGGGTGGTTTCATATCTGGCTGTGCGACGATCACCAAATTGCCGATGACAATAATGATGAATAAAATGCCGATACACGAGAATCCTTTGATCATATAATGCTCCTGATTTGTCGGTGATTTCTGTCGTCTTATACGCTGAATTTTACGCGATAGTTTCCGTTTTGTCAGGTCTGTGGTTTTGGGTCGCGGTGGCTAATAACCTCACAACCACGTACACTCGGACTCATGCCTATTTACAACGTCTACGTGAAATGCGACCAATGCGGACAACTGCATCCGGTAAATGTAAAAATCGAAATACCGGACGAGGGCCTAGACAATACGCTCCTCGCCGAATATTTCGCCGACAAACCTCTGCCGTCGGCCATCACGTTCATGCAGTCGAACAAATATCGCTGCCCGCACACTAAACAGCTCTTCCCCGCTGCCGACATAAATGACGCGGTATTTTTCGCCGCCTAGATCAGCAATTTCCTCAAGTTTCGTCTTACCGAATCTGGTTTTTAGGGCGAATCAAATAAAAAGACACGAACAAGAAATTCCTGTTCGTGTCTTTTTCGTGTAAGTTCGTGGCAGAAATTTCGTCTCTTACCGATCTCCGATCGCAACATATTTCAGATCGCGTTTTCCGATGTACTCGGCTCTCGGACGGATCAGTTTGTTGTTGCTGTACTGTTCGAGAATGTGACCGGTCCAGCCCGAGATGCGGCTGACGGCGAAGATCGGCGTGTACATATCGAGTGCGATTCCCATCATGTAATACGTCGACGCTGAGTAAAAGTCGACGTTCGGATGCATTCCCTTTTTCTCAAGCATCAAATTTTCGATCCGCTGCGACATCTCGAACCATTTCGATTCGCCGGTTTTATCGGACATATGCTTCGAATATTTCCGTAGCCAGGTCGCACGTGGATCTTCAGTCTTGTAAACGGCATGGCCGATTCCCATGATCTTGCGTTTTTCTTCAAGAGCTTTGTCGAGCCATCCGTCAACCTTATCGACCTCGCCGATCTCGATCAGCGTTTTCATTACGGCCGTATTCGCTCCGCCATGGAGCGGCCCGGCGAGAGCGGCGATACCCGCGGTTACTGCACCGTACATATCAGCGAGAGTTCCTGCGACGACCCGTGTCGTGAATGTCGATGCATTCAGCTCGTGATCGGCGTGCAGGATAAGACAAACATCGAACATGTGCGCCTCGTCAGCATCAGAGCGCTCACCGCGAAGCATATAAAGGAAATTCTCAGCAATATTCAGCGATTTATCCGGGGCGACAACTTCATTACCGTTACGGATGCGATCCCATGCGGCGGAAAGAGTTCCGATCTGTGCGGTAAGTTTGATCGCGGCCTTCATCGCGTTTTCGCGGTCGGTGCCGTGGCCGTCTTTGTCGAAAAAGTCTAGAGCCGAAACCGACGTTCGAAGCACGTCCATCGGATCTGCATCCTTCGGAAACTGCTTCATCAAAGCGATCAATTCGGCTGGAGCATCGTAATTCGCACGGATCTCGTCATTCAAAGCCGTAAGCTCGTCGGAGCTTGGCAAACGGCCGTTCCATAGCAAAAATACGACCTCTTCAAAGGTCGAGTTTTCGGCCAGATCATGGATGTCGTAGCCCTGATAGATCAACTTCCCTTCGTCGCCGTTGACATCGCCGATCGCACTTTGCGCCGCGACTACGCCTCGCAGCCCCGCGGCACCTGCTGTCGTTTCTGTTGCTGTACTCATTATTTATACCTTAATAACCTAATGTAATTACCAAACCTTCATCTTACCGAAGCTCACGATTCGAAACAAGTGTGCCTCTTGAAAATGGGCCAACCAACCTGTGAACAAAAAAAATTACCCGCCGAGCGTGCAGCGGATTCCCAAAGGAGAACCGAACAGAATTCGCACACGCTCGCGGGTAAAATTGTCTACAAATTTAAGATGCCCGGTTAAAGGTTTCCGTTGCCGAGTTAAATCAAAATCTCAGCCGCATCTCATCCTTTTCACTTGTCGCCAAAGAACTATCGGATCTGACTCTCGTAGCTAGTCTTGATGCGAAGCTGCTGATTACGGTTAAGGCTGATGTGCTTGCCGCGTTGAATAACGACCGCACCGACGCCGAATGCCGCACCGACACTTGCTCCGACCGCCGCTCCGACCGGTCCGCCGGCAACTGCTCCGATGACTAGTCCGGTTCCGGTCGCACCGCCGATCTTGACCGCGTCGCCCCTGAGCGAACTCCTACCGATCGCCGTGCCTTCCGTATCGACGGTTTTAATATTGTCGCCCTTGATTGGCATCACTTCTGTCAGGATCGCACTGAAGTTCGTCCACCGGCTTTCGCTCAAAACGATACGATCAAATGTCAGCGAGATCTCCGAACGGCGTTTGATGCGGCCGGGTTTGGTAATTTTGCTAATGCGTCCCTCGACGATCGCACCGGCGATCTCGGACGGCGAAACGATCTTCGCCAGGAATTTATCGCCCTCGCGATTGCGTTCAGTGCTGAGATCTTCCTGCAGTTCAAGCATAAGTTCCGTATCACGCGGGATCACGATGATCGCGTCGTTGGTCGATTGGTAAGTGCTCTCGACCGGGGCATCGACCTTGGCCGCAACTGTCTGCATAGCAGGTGCAATAACCGCCGGGGCTTCGGGCGAGGTTATTGTTGCTGCGGTGTTTGTTGTATTAGAAGTCGAATTATACGCGGGTGTGGTTTCCGGAACGTTATTAGTTACTGGCTGAATTTCCGGTGTGGTAGATGAAGCGATCGTCGCTCTCCGCTTAATATCCGTCGGCAGGGTAGACTCAAACGATTTCTTGTCAAAGCCGGTGTTGTAGCCCGACTCAAATCCCTGCTGGTATCCGTCACGATAATCTTCCACGGTGCCGTAATCTTTGTTATAAGCACGTTCTGCCTTCGAATAGTCGCCGTGGCGCGAGACCATCTTGCCGAGGCTGTCGATCGTGTCGCGATAACCGGCCATATAGCCGTCCGAATATCCTGTGCGATAACCGCGTTGAAGAGCGATATTCAGGTTCGTAGTCTGCGCCGAGACTGCATAACTAAACACCATCGGTAGGGCGAAAATGCTTAATAATAGACCTAGAACCACTACAAATAGATTTTTGCTTAACTTCATCTTATTCTCCTTTGTTTGAGCCGAAATCGAAGTGAAATGTAATAACCGCTAGTAGTTATACATTATTACTTCATCAGATACAAGAGGTTTTTTTGATAATGACGAAATTATTTCTGCGCATAAAACGGCAAGGCAAATGCTTAAGCCCATAAACACGATAAAGATGATGGGTATCCTCTTTCGTAAGTGCGTCTGAATGCAGTCAGAAATATGAAAGACCAGTCGCTGGTGAGCGACCGGACCATCGATCCATAAGAACACATTCAAGCAAACCTCGACGAAGGTTCGTTCGTTAAAAGCTCTTCCTAAACAAATAAGACATTCGAACAAAGAACGTCCGTCCGTTTCGTTCGAAGCCCGGTTCGAATTGGCCGGTGAGCGGGCTGTAGCCTTTGTAATTGGCGTTGTCGTTGTAGCCGACGTAGAATGCCTTGCCCGGGCTCGGGTTCCAGCCGAACAGGAGTTGGCCGCTGGCGTTCGCACTCAACGTATCGTAATCAAGACGGCTGCGCACATAAACGAACCGGCTAAATTGATACGTCGAACGCATCGAGAAAATGTTGGTATCGTATGCGACGCGGTCGTTGTCGTTGCGGGTCAGTTTGCTCTTTGTATAGTCGAGCGAGAATCGCAGCGGATCGATCGGCTTGTATTCAAACCCGACATTCGAATCGAACTGCCAACCTTTGCCCGGGTCGAGTTGAGGCGGAGCTGCGAAGGCGGGATAAGGATTTCCCGCGGGGTTCGCCTGATAGAGATAGAGATCGCGTATATAGTTGTTATACGCCGGACTCCTCAGATAATCGACGAATGCGGGACTCGCACGCTGGAATTTTGCCCCCGCGCCGAAATCGTAGTCGAACGAATTGAATATCGAACCGACAAACCCGTAGACCGACAACTTTTTGTTTAACGTCTTATTAAGACTGACGCTGAAATACGGTTGCGTCGCCGTTCGTGTCGAGTCGCCAAAGAATGCTCCCTGTTGATTCGGTTTTCGGACCGCTCCGAATTCGCTCTCGTATATTTTTTCGTATTGAAGACCAAATTCCGTATAGAGGGAAAGATTTCCCTGAAACGTCAGATTGAAATTATTAGCGATCAGACCTTGCTGCATCCTGCCCTTCCAGTCCATTCCGTACCGTGCGAACTGTCTCCAATTGGCTCGGATGATCGCCCCCTTCGGATTAGATCTAGTGCTAAGTCGATTGGCAACAAAGAACGTGTTCGCATCTGTGCGGCGTGTAAAACCGGCGTCGGAACGATAATCCTTCGTCCGACCGTTCGCCTCGAACGTCCAGCCGTGAAGGTCAGTCGTGTAATCAATATTGAAAAAGTAACCGAGGCCGTTGCCGGTCCGGTACTCCGAGCGGTCACGGTTCGGATCATAAAAATTCTTTCGTGAGTGCGTTCCGAGAACCTGAAACGTCAATTTTGTCTTCGGATCCAACCTGAATGTTCCGTCAAATCCGCCGAGGAAATTCCGGTTCTTAGGGAAGACGCGTGCAGTCGCGAAAAAACCAACGTTGTTGTTGGCACCGAAATCACGCTTCAAGCGGAGAACGCTGAAAAAGGCGTTCTTATCGACAAATTCCTCGATACCGCATCGCCGTTTGCGTCCGATCGGGTCGAACTCGCGTGAGCGCTGGCAACCGAGCAGTTCGCCGCGTTCGTCTTCGGAATAATTTCCCGGTGCATTGTCGGACGCCGCGAGAAAACCAAACGTATTTCTGCCGACCTTACCGGTAAGTTTCAGCGCCAGATCAGGATCGACGATCGTTCTTGAATAAAAAGGCTGCAGCGGCGAATCAAAGATGTCTTTGCCCTCGAGAAAGAATGGCCGTTTCTCCTGAAAGAAGAGCGGGAACCGCTGGTTCGCTGCGATGACCGGAGCGTCGGCCTCGACCTCGGCAAAATCCGGATTGACCGCCGCATCGAGAGTTATGTTCGGCGAAAGCGTGTACTTTAAGTTTACGCTCAGGTCCTGTTTGATCGGATCATTTGTAAATTTGCCCGGATCGCGAACACCGATCGGGTTAAAGACGGGGTCGTAGCCGCCGAGCTGTGCAAAACCGGAATTGGGTATAGTCGATTTTCTTCTTCCCGACTGCGAAACGGTAACGCTCGGAACGACCTCGAGCGTACGTTCATATTTGATCCCGTCGAGGCCATCGATCTTGCCGTGCTTGATCAGCGTCCCGGACACATTGCGGTCATCAGGCAGCCACTGATCGAACTCGTCATTCAGCCGATCAATATTTCTCGCAACATTAAATCCCCAGAGCTTGCCCTTTCCGGCAGTATATCTCAACGATTTGAAAGGTATCTTCGCCTCGACTGACCAGCCCCAGTCCTCGATCGAGCCTTTCGACTCCATCACGATGTCGACAGAGAAATCAGCTCCCTTTCCCTCGGTAAAGATTCCATCCTGCTGTATGCCTAGCGGGTTAAAGCCGATAATATAAGCACGGCGTTGATCGTTATAGGTGTCGAGCCACATACGAACGTTGTCTTCGCCGAAAACCTCGTCCCGTTTCGCGACCGTCGCGCGGATCTTATCTTTCTCATCCCAGCATTTGAAGGCTATGTAAAAATTCTTTTCGTCATACATTACGTAGACTTCAGTCGGTTTTGACGGAGCGATGTTATTGCCAGGACCGGTCTGGTAAAAGTCTTTGAAGACCGCCGCCGTTTTCCAGATCTCTTCGTCGATCTTGCCGTCGATCGTGATCGCAGTTGCGATCTTCGGTATCGTCACGGGACGGGACTTTTCGGGCGGCAGCTCGATCTTCGACGATTTCGTAGTGGCTTTTCCCGCCGCGTTTGTGGTTTCTGTATTCGTATTGTCGGGAACCATATCCTGTGTCCAAACAAACGAAGCGCAGAAAAGGAGAGCGATAAGGACGCTTATTTTCTTCATTATTGCACCTGCAAACTACTTAGGTATGTATTTTTTGTATGAAATGACCCGCGAAAGAATGCTGTAAGTAGAACGCATATCCGGCCACCAAGTTTCAATTAATTTCCAGATATGCGAACAGCTTTCGATACGGGGCTTTAGAATTCCGCCGTTAGAGCGGACGAAGTGCGAACTAGAATCTCGCCGCCGGTCACGATCTTGAATTTATTCCCGCCCTTCCCGATGCGGTAGCTGATATTGCCGTCGCCGACTTCAGGCTGACCTTTTTTACGCTCAGACTGAATGCCGTCGAATCGAATCTCGTTTTCCTGTGATTCGATGTCTGCATCAGTGTTCGAAGCGAGCGTGAGCGTAACCGGGCCATCAGCCGCGTTCGCCGAAAGGCTCTTGAAATCGCCCTCGAGACTTAGTGCTCCGTCAGCCGTGCGGGCATCGAGATCCCCGCGAAATCCGATTACGCGGATACGCCCGTCAGCGGTTGTGACACGCAGCGAGCCTTCGACGTCGCGTACGTTTACGGCCTCGTCGCCACCGGTCAAATCGACATCACCGCTTACGCCCTCCAAACGGATCTCGCCATTAGTGACGATCTTCAGATTCGACTTGCGGGGAACATAAATCTCGACGCGTGCTCGATTGTGATCGTCGAAAAACTCACCGGCGTTAGCGCCCGGATCGCGACTTATGATCTTGATCTCGACGCTCGACTCGCCGGTCTTTTCTTTGACATCGATCGGAGCCTGATTGCGGATGTTAGACATCTGTGTCACCGAGTATTTTACCTCGGGCTTGTCCCAGCCGATGATCTTGATCGCACAGCCGTTAGCCTCGACGGTCACCTTTGGAACACCTTTGACCGGAAACGCGTTCGACTTTTTCTCGATGCGCGGAACAGACATTACGAAATCAGCGTCAGTCATACTTGCGAGAACATTTTTCTGTATCGCGAGTGACTTTGCGATGCTTCGCTGGATATCTTTTGAATTGACGCTCTCGGCCGCAGCTTTGGCGGCGTCAGCAGTCATTCGTTCGATCTCAGGCTTCATTCGCTTCATTCGCTTCATCTCGATCCGAGCGATCTCGTTCACCTTCGTCGCTGTTTTTGAAGCGTCTTTCACCGCTCTGGCAATGTCGCGTTTCATTCGGGCGGACCGTACCGACGAAGATTCACCGTCAGTATCGCTATCCCACTTTTCGTCGTCCTTTTCTTTCTGCGGCAATAGATTTATGGCCGGATTTGCAGTTTTGCCGTCGTTCTTCCGTCCGATCGCAAGGCCGCCATTCACGCTGTCGAGTTTGATCTCAACCTCGCCGCTGCCGACCTTGCCATAAAGGTCACGCCCGACATACTTACCTCTGCGAACCGGCAGTCCAAAGTCATTCGTTATGTTCCCGTTCAACGAATCAGCCCTGATCGTGGCGTTCGCATCCGAAGGAAGCACCAAATTGACCTTCCCGTTCACTGTGCTCAAAGTAATTTTGCTACCGGCATTCAGCTGGTCGAAATCGGCAAAGACCTCACCATTAACTGTCGAGAGATCAGCGGTGCCGCGGAGGTTGGTTGCCTTTACCGTTCCGTTCACGGCGGAGATCTTGATGACGTTGGTAAAATTAGACACCATCACCGAACCGTTGACCGTTTCGATCTCATTCAGAACAGCTCCCCGCGGAACCATCATTCGGATCTCAACAGACAATTTCGCCCCGTTCTTCCAGTTGTCACGGTTCCCGTTATTTCGGCTACGCGAATTGTCGTAGTCCGTTTCGACGTTAAAACTATCCGCTTTCGAGTCGATCCGGATATCGACATCAGCCAAACGCGCTTTCGTATCGGCGATCTTGGTGTATTCGAGTCTTACTTCGTTCCGGTCCCAGGCTTCCACTGTTATCGAGCCGTTCACATTCGAAACGCCGACGCGTCCGTTCTCGCTCATTGGATATGTCTGTTCGAACTTCTCGGTCTCATCGCCCTGCCGCGTCACGGCTTGCGGAGCAACCGCAGGTGCCGCCGCCGGAACGCCCACCGCGACGCCCTGATTTGACGAAAACATCAATCCTGAAAAAACTATCGTAAATAACCAGCTCATATTTATTATTGCGTCTCCCGTATTTTAGGAAAATTTCCCGTATCTAAAAACAAAACACCACACATTTAAGATTTATGACACCTTTTTCAAAAAACTTCGCATCGCTCCCGGCTTACTTAAAAAAGCGAAGCACCTAAACTTAAACAGGCATCCAACACTTTTTACGATGCACCTTGTACTCGGTTAAGTTCGATTCGCGAACAATTTACAATGATTGGTGTATTTGTTACTTTGATTAAGTTAAGATGCCTATTTTTAGGCGGAGTTAAAGATGAATTTAGAACGAACGCAATTGCACATCCTCCAGGAAGCGACCGACATGTCCGACCGGGCAAAGACGGGCGTTTCGCTGCATTGCCATACGGAACATTCGAAGGAGATGCTGGATTTTGTTCCGCATTATGCCAAGAAGATTCCGATAGTTTCGCAATTCTGGGCTCGTGAAAGAGAAAAGTATTTCAAACGCGAGGGCCGTTATCCCGACTTTTCCACAGCGTTTTGGTCGCCGCCGATGACCGGGCAAATGGTCTACGACATTGAGAAAGCTCAGATCAACGGCTCCGGGCTCGACGCCTTTGTCTCCGTCACTGATCACGACAATATCTCTGCCAATCTCGATGTCGTTGATCAGGATGGTAAAAAGAATATTCCGATCTCGCTCGAATGGACGGTTCCGTACGACTTCGGATTCTTTCACGTCGGCGTTCACAATCTGCCGAGGGACCGTGCCGATGAGATCGCTCAAACGCTGATCGGTTATACATTCACCCCGGAAAATCATAGCCCGGAAAACCTGAACGCACTGTTCTCGATGCTTGAGGAACTGCCTGAGGTACTCGTGATCCTCAATCACCCGATCTGGGACATTGAAATGGTTGGCAAGGAGATGCACGAGCAGTTACTCAACGCGTTTATCCGCGACCATGGGAATTGGATACACGCCTTGGAGATCAACGGTTTTCGCAGTTGGTCAGAAAATAAAGCGGTTATCGAAATGGCTGAGGCACTTGGGATACCGATCGCGACAGGCGGCGACCGTCACGGTTGCAGCCCGAATACGGTCATCAATCTGACGAACTCCGACACTTTCGAAGGTTTCGTGAATGAGATCAGAGTTGAGAAAAAGAGTCGCGTCGCTCTGATGCCTGCTTACGAACTTCCGCTTCATTCGCGTCAGCTGCATTCATTTTCTGAGATCCTCTCGCATTACCCGGATTTTCCGGAGCATCGACGGCGTTGGTTCGACCGAGTTTTTTATGACACGGGCGATGACAAAGGTTTGGTAAAACTCTCGGATCGCGGTTGGCAACGCGGCGGGCCGGCATGGCTGCGTGCCGCTGTCTGGACACTTGGTTTCCTCGGCAGTCCGGTTGCCCGGCCGCTCTTTAGAGCACTTCGAAAGAAAGAAGATCGGGTTCCGAAAGACGTCACTATCACCGATTTTGAAAGTTTGGGGCTCGACGATCCGACAACGACGTTGTCCTCACGTACCGTTTAGATATTTCGGTCGAATTTTAGATATACTTTGATGGCGGGCTGGCCCGCCGTTTTTTAGTTTTAAGGGGTTAGTTGTGAACGAGAATTTGCGCGTCGCCTTCTTCCCGGATTCTTATCTGGAGGTGAATGGCGCCGCGATGACATGCAGACGGTTGGTCGAGTACGCCGGGCGCGAAGAGCTACAATTTTTGTGCGTTCATGCCGGGCCGGAAACCGGATTGACGGTCGACGGCAGCGTCTCGCATCTTTCCCTCAAACGCTCGGCCTTCGCAATAAAAATGGACGAGGACCTCGCCTACGATCCGCTTTTCCAACGGCATACAAACCGTGTCCTCAGACAATTACTCGATTTTAAACCCGATGTCCTGCACATCACCGGACTCAATGATGTGAGCATTATCGGAGCCTACCTCGCCTGGAAACTTCAACTTCCCTTGCTAGGTTCGTGGCATACGAACATTCACGAGTTCGCTGCCAGCCGTATCAAACGGCTTTTGAGATCACTTCCGACAGGACTTGTCTCAGGCGTTTCCGGCTTCGCCGAACGAAGGATCCTTCAGGGATCGATGCTCTATTATCGGTTGCCTAAAATGATCCTGTCGCCGAATCAGGAGTTGGTCGAGGAACTCGGCCGAAAGACCGGCCGCGAATCACGGATCATGGGACGCGGCGTCGATTCCGATTTCTTTTCACCAACAAAACGCACTGTAAATGACGGAATTATACGCTTCGGAAGCGTTGGCCGCTTGAGGGCTGAGAAGAACGTGCGTGTGCTGGTCGATGTAGAAAAAGCCTTACTCGCCGCCGGCAAAACCGACTTCGAATTCCTGATCGTCGGCGAAGGTTCGGAGCGGGAATATCTGGAGAAGAATCTCAAACACGCGGTATTTACAGGCTTTCTCGAAGGCGAAGCTCTGGCCGAGGCATACGCGAATATGGACGTTTTTATCTTTTCGTCCGAGACCGACGCCTTCGGCAACGTCGCTCAAGAGGCGAATTCGTCAGGCGTACCGGTGATCGTATCGGATAAAGGCGGCCCTAAATTCATTATCAACGACGGTGTGACCGGCTTTATCTCCCGCGAGAGTTCAGATTACGCAAAATACTCGGTATTGTTGTATAACGACCGCGAGAAATTGGCGGAGATGAAGGTAAATTCTCGAAACAATGCTTTGTCCCGCTCGTGGGACTCGATCTTCGCAAGCGTTTATGACGCGTATCACGAGACGATCAGGATCGAAAAGGCGGTAAAGGCGGAGGAAGCGGCAAAGAAAAATGGCTGAAATAGCTAAAGAGATACCTACACCGCTTCCGGTGATGCCGACTCGCGTTTTCGACGTGATCGTTGAGTTGATCAGGCATCCGGTCGACGCAATGATAATCCGCTGGAACTGGAAATCTGCCGTTCTGAGTGCTCTTCTCCGTGCACCGATCTTCTTTTTTACGTATCTTTTCAATAGAGACGGCCTAAAACTCGCGATCGGTGCGGCAGCAGCCCAATCAGTGTTTCGGCTCATCTTTGGCGGCGTCAACGGTGCAATAATACAGTCATTCAGCCGCGTCGAGCCGGCCTGGCACGCGGTTCTAACTGTTCCGCTAATCCTCGCAACCTTTAGCCACCTGATCGAGTTCGTCGTCCAGACGATCTACGACAATCAAACGGGGGTTGACGGCAAAGGGCGAGCAATAATGATCTCAGTGATCGTCTCGGCAATATCAGCGATATTTAATCTTTTCGCGATGCGTCGCGGAGTTTTGCTCGTAAAAGACGAAACCCAGCAATCGATCTGGCGTGACCTCAAACGAATGCCCTGGATCGCGTTTGAATTCATCTCATTTCCACTTGTCTGGAGGCGCCGCCGAGCCAAAAAGAAAGCCGGCGAATAGCTGCCCAACGCTAACCGTCAATAGTTTAAATTTAAAAAAATAGGGAACTAATTTACAACTTAGAGTATACTTAGGCATCTTAATGCCCAGCTTGGCCCCGTGTTATGAGATATGTTTCGAGTTGTTTTTACGCGCTTTTTTTAGTCGCGTTTTTCTCGGTTTCGGTTTCGGCATTGCCGGGCGGCGTTAGCTCCGGTCGAAATGTCGACGTTCCCGGCGGCATCAAAGGAACTGTAAAAGCCCTTAGCGGACAGGCGGATGCTCAGTCGACTTTCGTCGCAAACGCCACGTTGACACTTCGCAACATAAATCTTTCGGAATATCTGGTCACAACCACTTCGGACGAGGTCGGCAACTTTTTTTTCACTAACATTCCCGTCGGCAAGTATCGACTGAGTGCCGACGCTGCAGGCCTGCCATCCGCTTCACAAGAATTGACCATTACGACCGGAGTCACGCTGGTTGTCGAGATCAATCTAACGGTCGCACTTTCCGAATCCGTCACCGTTAAATACGAAGAAGGACTGCTCTCAACCTCAGAAACGACGACCTCGAATATCGTCCGCGTCGAAACGTTGAAAACACAGCCTTTCCGCGAGGACGATGTGCAGAGTGCCTTGCCGCTCACGCCC
>JBBRUA010000037.1:0-15223 GCA_038248245.1 Pyrinomonadales bacterium
ACCTATTACTAAGACTTTCATACATTTATGATAGGTAAAACATAGCGGCTTGACACTAATAATGCGATAATTGTAAGGTCAGGACATTCGAGAGACCTTTGACCAACGCGATCTAGCAGTCAAGCCTCAACTGCGAACATCCGGACATTGGTGCTCGTTTACCGAATGCACGCGATCATCACACGGGAGTATCTGGTATGTCTCAAGGCGAAGTTTTAACAACCCACGCAACTACAGAATATCTTGCGGAACTTGAGGATTCAGATATTCTCTGCATCGATTGTAGCCAAACCTTTGTCTGGACCAGCGGAGAACAAGCGTTTTTCCGCGACAAGAGCCTGCAAAACCCACCCAAACGCTGCAAGGGATGCAAAAAAGCAAAGAACAAACGCCTCGAGGCCATAGATCTCGCTAAAACCCTCGGTATTCGTCAGCGAGTCGAGGTCATCGCAAAGTGCGCCAAATGCGAGGAGATGACAACCGTCCCATTCTACCCTTCGCAGGGACGCCCGGTTTATTGCCGTGCCTGCTTCCTCGAAGGAAAAACAATGACAAACGGAGCTGGTAACGCGATTTAGCTTAGTTATCCGCCAACGTGAACGTTCGGCCTCAACTCAGGATCTTCCTCTGCCTGACGTAGTATTTCGCGTGTCACGGGAGCAGTATCGCCTTCACCGAACAATATGTATCGGGCGAGGTAGATCAGCGGATTGCCTTCGCTCCAGCCGAAATAAACGTGCGGTATCTTGCCGGTCTCATCCCGTAGGTAGAGAAGAAAACCCGCGATCGCATTCGGCACGGCCGGAGCCTGTGTGCGAAGGATCTTGTATCCATCGACGTCGATGCCGCGGATAAACAGCTTCCCTTTGAACTCCGACGCGTCTCCCGTCTCGATCTCATAGAAAATAATTTGATCGGAAGACGGTATGTGATTATCGACCCGCTTCTCGTGTTCCTTAAAACGATACTCGGTCATGTCGCCCGTTTCACGGCGATTGGTGACGACCCGGATCTCGCCTTCGTCGTTGAGTTCGTCGATAAAAGCTCGGGCTGCGTCGTCGAGTTCGATCTTATCGATACGGAGTTCGGTCGACCGCATTGCCCGCGAAATGAATGACGTAGCGATGATCGCGAAAATAAAGAACGAAGCTATCTTGATACCGCTTGGCTGCTCGATCATTCCGACCACGGTCGTGTATATAAATATCAGCGTAAGAACCGCAAACCCGATCCATACCCTTTCTTTATTACGCCAGGCGGAGATCGCCACCGCCACCGCAGCCGAGGTCATAAGCATCAGCACGCCCGTTGCATATGCTCCACCCTGCGAAGTTACATCAGCCTCAAACAGGATTGTAACTACAAAACAAATGAGCGTGAAAACAAATACAAGCGGCCTGGTCGCACGTGCCCAGTCTGGTGCCATGCCGTAACGAGGCAGATATCGCGGCACAATATTTAATAGCCCAGCCATGGCAGAGGCTCCTGCAAACCAAAGGATCAGAATCGTGCTGACATCGTAAAATGTGCCAAAGATATCGCCGAGCATCTTGTGGGCGAGATAAGAAATAGCACGCCCGCTGGCTTCCCCACCCGGCTGAAATTCAAGCGGAGGTATCAGCATCGACGTGATGATCGAGCTGCCAATGAGCATAAAGCTCATTATTATTGCCGCTCCGGTGAGCAGTTTTTTCCCATTACGTATACGGCCCGCGAGGTGTGCGTTTTCCGCTTCTGGATCGCTGACCTCTGTATTCTCGTAAACGGGAACGGCATTTCCTTTCTCTTGCTCGTCGCCCTTGATAAGCGGCATCACCACTACCCCGGTCTCAAATCCGGAAAGGCCAAGAGCAAGTTTAGGGAAAAACCATAGCGAAGCAATGATCAGCCAAAAAACACTGCCGCCGACATTCGTATCCGACCATAGCATTGCTTGCCAGTTAAAGAACACCTCAGGCCGGATCCAGAATATCTCGTAAAGCCCGGTAAAAATAATGACGACGTTGAACGTTAAATAAACAGCTACGATCCCAACAGCGATCCCGATGGCCTCGTTAAAACCGCGCAGGAAAACGAGGCCTAGAAGGCCGATCAGGATGAGCGTGACGATAATTTCGTGGTGGAGAAACTTTAAATGTTCCCGGACGAAGGGATTCTCAATTATATGAGCCGTAGCATCCGCTGCCGAGAGCGTTATCGTGATGATAAAACTGGTTGCGACGAACCCCAGCAGGATAAGGACAAACATTTTGCCCTTCCAACGTGAGAGCAACCCTTCGAGCATTGAGATCGAGCCATCACCATGCGGACTCGCCTTAGCCACCCGGCGATACATCGGCAACGCTCCGAAAATTGTAAGCAGAACGAGGATCAGGGTGGCGAACGGAGACAATGCTCCGGCTGCCAAAAATGCAATTCCAGGCTGATAACCGAGAGTCGAAAAGTAATCCACGCCCGTCAGGCACATCACTTTCCACCAAGAGTGCGTTTGATGTCGTCCCTCGGGCTCGACCGGCCCCTCGATCTCGGGAACGCCCTTGTAAAGCCATTTTTTTAACCAACCCGCGTCGCTCGGTTTCATAGCTCCAAAAGAAAAAACACCGCCAAGCCTAATTTGCCTGCGGCATTACATTCAGTCAATTCTTCGTCTGAGTTTTAACACAAGATCGAGGAAATTTATCGCCTAAATTGTGTTAGAAAACTATCTCCCTAAAAAACTCCGGATTGTGGTCTCCGTAAAATAACCTGTCAAAATGTGTGAGGGCGACGTCTCCCACTCCGTCGCCCTCGGTAGCTGCGGTTCCTCACAGACCGCAGCAGATGTTCACCGGGGTGGTGAACATTCCTGATTATACGGAAACAAGATCGAATTGCAAATGCAGGAAACACTCGATTATCTTAAGGACTAGTGTGTAGTATCGAGAAGAACTATCGCGGGCCGATCGTGATGCCACCGAGCCGGTAATCACGCTCGCCATCTGATGTGATCCCGTAGATATTATAATCACCGGCTGGTGCGTCCGCGTCGATCGAGACCTGAAAGTTTATCGCCGAAATTCCATCCGCATAGTCGATATCAAGGCTGGGATCCTGCGTCGATACTACTGAGATATATGGCGAATCAACCGCGATACGAATCCGTTTACCTAAAATATTTTTTCCACCGGCAAGCAACGTGTACGATAAACCACGCTGCAACACGATCGGCGAGTCGGATAAAATCCCGTTGATGCCCAGAAATTGCAGGGCGAAATCGGCTGGCTTACGAGTATAGCGTCCCGAGAACGAAACCGTTTCACCCCTAGTGACGGTTACGTCGCCGAGGAGTTGGCTGACCGATCTCCCTTTCGAGTTCGCATCTCTCGCGAATAAAGTGTAATTCCCTTCCTGTAAACCGCCGATCTTGAAATTTCGGCTGCGATCGGTGGTGGTAAAGGCCATGGTTCGGGCCGTATTGCTTTCTTCGGCCCATATCACGATGCTCCCCGACCGGCGAGGATTCGTGACTACCTTGCCAGCGATCGTTCCGCAGCATTCATCATCATTTCCGGCGATGCCGTAGATCGAACGGATATTAGAGATGTCATCTTCGGATAAAGGTCGCGTTTTTTCCACTGAACCGAAAACTTGATTCCGAGAAACCGAGTCGTACATAGTTGATCCGATGACCTCTGTGTGCAGGAGTCCGAGAAGGTGGCCGATCTCGTGACGAAGCGTGCTTTCAAGGTCGATCGTGCCGAAACTACCGTCAGTCGAATATTGCAGAAAAGGGTTTAGAACGATGTCGGCCTCAGTTATAAGGCCAAACCGATTGTAAAAGATACGGGTTTTCGCCGGAGATTCATCAGGCTCGGAACCGAAAAAGAGAATATTTCCCGGCGTCGCGGCGATCGTGATCAAACTAATTCCGTCCCCCACGGGGCCGGAAGGGCTAACAGACTGCCTTTCCGACGGAAGGGAGTAAATATCTAGATTAGCAACCTGATTCCACGCAACGAGGCTCCGCCGTATGGCTCCAGCGACGTCACTGCCTGACTTAATATTCGGACCCGGATCGGTAAGAGAGCTAGAGATGTCAATACGTATCCGATTATCTTTCCATCGAAGCTTTTTTACCTCATCTTTCTGCGCCGCAGGCAAGGTCCCCGCTATAGAAGCTAGGAAACATGATCCGATGACGACTAGAATCTGTAATAAGGCCCACAGACGAAACATTGTGTAGCTTCCTAAACTTCTTTTCCTTCGTTAGTACCGTCAAGGCTGACCTTCTCAAGATCGGCGAAACCAACGATCAAAAGAAGAACGACAAGTGACAATGTCACCAAAACATAGAGCACAGAGATCTGCTCTTTAGCGATTAAAACTGCTATTACGATAGCCACAGCGATCGAAGCCAAAAAGGCGATCATTCGCGGGCTGAATTTCTTTCTTGTATTTGCCATAACGCACCATTATAATGGCTTATCCTCAGTAGTTACAAGGATTAAATCTATTTAGCCCGCTCAAAGCCGCGATTAGTCAACGATTCTCAGGGGTGGGAGCGTTCTCACCGTGCTCCCACCGCCGGTCATGACGGGCGGATACCGCCTCTTTTCCGATCCTTTTATCGGCACATCGATGATATCTAACGCCTGCAGGACCGGATCCGCGACCTCGCCACTTTTAACCTTCCTAAGATCGACATCAATCACCTTTGCATTCCCATTTTCTTTCCGGTAGATGGTTATCCTGGTTTCATCAGAGGCTTTTGATAGCCCGCCGGAACTCAAAATGGCCCGGGAAAGGGAAATTCCGGTTCGGGCTGATATCTGTTTCGGATTTCCTACCCCACCGACGACGTAGATCACGTTCTCCTTAGGAACCGATATGAGGTCGCCACTCAGAACTGCTGGATTTGCCGATGGATTTCCCGCTAAAAGGTCTTTTATTAGGATGGTCAGGATTTCGGACTGGTTGCCCAAAGGGCCGGGCTTTTGGTTTGACGTCGCGACGGGACAGTTTATGCCGTTCGGTCGAAAAATACGAATTTCCCCACTGGCATTGTCACTTAGCCCTCCCGAATACACCAACAACTCTTGTAAATTCACACGACGATTCAATCGAAATCTCGATGGCATTTTCACTGCCCCTTCAAGCAGCACCAAAGCTCGATTTGAGCGATCAATGATCCTGACGACGACGACAGGCTCACGCAAGATTTTTGAATATGCCTTTACAATATCTGCAGCGATCGCCTCCTCAGTTCGGCACAATCCATATATCGGTTCACCAAAATTATTCAATCCATCGAGAAACCCCTCCGGAGACAAGGTTCCTCGCCAATCGAACTCAAATCCGCCGACAACATCTACATCAATAGTGTCTCCTTGATGAACAAGGTTCTGCTCGGTCAGTGGTTTAACGGACTGGGCATACGACGTTGTAACGAGAAATACAAGAAAAACCAGACAAGTAATCCATTTCTTTGAAAAAAAGAAACGATCCGGGCAGGCAGAACCTTCGGCAGAGAGCGGACTTAAAATTGGGGTCGAACGCATAGACTCCGCCGGACAAATTACTTAACGACCGACGCCTTTTTCTTTTTCCCGGGTTTGGAATCGACGGTTCCGGGTACGGCAAATCCCCAAAATTCCCAATTGCAAGAGTCGCAAAGTAGGCAGTATCGAAAAACGAGTTTTGAGAGGAATGGAGTAGGCCGATATCCTCGACGGATACGGCTACTGTTACATTTGGGACATTTTTGGGAAATCATTTTCGTAAACACCTTGTTCCACGGCCGACGTTCAGATATCTCTTCCTTCTTCGATCAGCCGAATTTTTTCGATCTCGCTATTGATATGCTCCGCCGCACTTTTTCTGTGGTCACTACGGATATTATCGCGCCCAAGATAAAACAGGGCATCGCGGTACAAGCTTTTCGCCTGCTTAAAATTGCCTTTGAACGCCGATCTTTCAGCCTTCTCAACAAAATGAGAGACTCTGATTGAGGTCAGCATTTCCCGCAAAAGGTCGTGCGATTCAAGCAGTGCCTTTTCGTTCGGGTAGAACGTTAGTGCTGAATCTATGACGCTGATAGCGTTTGTCGCGGCCGTCACCTTATCGGCCGTCTTCGTAACGCTCGAAGCTTCCTGAGTCAGGTTTCGCGCCTCGATCTGTGCCCATTGTAGTAAATGGAACTTGTGCCGCCGCTCAACCGAGGCCCTACCTTTGTGTAGGGCGACAAGTCTCGGCGAACCGACGCCGATCGACCTGAGTTCCCGCTCGTTAACCGCCAGATACTGTCCACACATCTCAAAAACCTCCCTGTGGGCATCGGGGAATCTATTTAATACCTTCGCTGCATCCGATTTATTCTTTATCTCGGAAAGTATCCGCTCATTCTTTACGATCGTAAGCTTTTCCGTCCGGGGAGGTTCACCTACCCGAAAGTAAACTTCCTTAAGTTGGCGGTCGAACCTTTGCTCCAAAGCAATGTATCGAATCCGCGACCGGCGCAATATTACTTCCCGCAAAGCAACCGCGCCGATCATAAAGACGCCAAATCCGGTTCCGGCAATTATCCACGGCATCTCCTCGCCGCCGTCGTGTAGTATTCCCCAAACGAGAAAAAAGATTGCCAAACCTAACGTTAGAGTCAAAACATAGTAACTCGACGCAGGCAACCAAAACGGTCGACGGCCTATCGATTTTTTCGGCCCGATCTGCGGCCGTGAATAGAAATTTCCCGTTCGTTCAATCAAAACATTAAGGGCACCCGCAAACACTTTTCGCCGCTACTTGTTACGTAATAGTGAATTTTTTAGTGTCAAATGTCAAACTATTCGCGGTTTCTACAGCTCGCCAAGCTTTCTGCAACTTGCTATGATCATTCTGTGAAAAACCGCCGAAAAACTAAATCAGAAGATCGTCCCGTTTTCGATTCGATTCGAAAACCAACTGCTCCGCCCAGCAAAAAAATGGGCCAGGAGAAACCGGAGGAAAGATCGCATCCCGCCCTCAGAAAGATAAAACACAGAACGAACCTGGTGTCGGAAAACGACCAATGAGCATTTTTGGAAAACATTCAGCAAAAACGACTCCCGCCGACATGTGGGCGAGGCCTGAGATGAATGTAACATTTCGAGCCGAAATAATGCCCGGGAAGGAGCGAGAGGAACGGACCTTTCGAATCGAAAAGGTGATGCCGAATGGCCGCGTCCTCCTACATGATTTCCTCGGTGAGCACCGTCAGGGAGCATTCGAGGAGATCAATTTTTTTCGTGAAAAAACTAAATAGTGGTCAAAGATCGTAAATCTTTCCGACTTCGAGAATACGCAGATCAGGCAGTTTCAGATCATCTAATTGCCGACGGACTATGTCCCTATACATCGCTTTAATGTTCGAGACATAAACCGGATATTTGCGATTCCCGAGTTTTGCGAGTTCGGATGCCAACCTCACCGGCGTTAAATGATGCGAATCACCCGCGAGTTTTCCCATTTCGTCGGGAAATGCGCACTCAACAAATACCGCAACTAAATTCTCGCACTCAGAATAGACATTCCAAATCTCCGATGTCTCCGAAGTGTCGCCCGTTATTCCGATCGATACTATGCCGTCAGACACAAGAAAGCCAAGGCTTGGCGAATTATGACTGACCGCAACCGCAAGAACTTCCAAATGTTTGACTTTAAAAGGTTTCTGCGGCTCAACGAGGGAATATTCCAGCACCTTCCCGTGGTCATTCGTCAGCTCTGAAAAGCGTGGATAGATTTTCCAATTGAATATATTACTTTCAAAAACCTCAAACATTTCCGCCGTACAATGTATGCGAAATGGATCCGTGAGGCTAGCGAAAAGATCGTCCAGGAAAATAGGTAAACCGGCAATGTGATCAAGATGCGTGTGTGAGATAACCGCATCGCGGATTTGTTCGCGCTGACGGTCCGTGCACGAAAAGGCAAGGCTTCCGGCGTCGAACGCGACCGAATCGTCAACAACGAAGCACGTCAATCGCTGTCCCTGCGATGCGGTGCCGTCCTCGTTGATACTGCTTGGAAGTAGCTGAACTTTCATCCCAGATCATCCATTAACGGGCACAGGTCTGACCGCGTCCGCCGTCTATTTCGTAAGTCGCCCCCGTTATCCAACCCGCTTTGTCAGATGCTAGATAATAGATCAGTTCGGCCACCTCTTCCGGCGTTCCGGGCCGGCCTATCGGGTGAGTTTCCTTCGAACGCTCTAGAAACGCTTCGTAGCTTGTAGCGTCCATGCCGCCTCGGGTGTGGATGTTTGTAACTACTACTCCGGGATTTACTGCATTCACCCTGATGCCTTTAGCGGCAAGTTCGAGGGCCGAACATCGCGTGAGCTGGTCGATCGCCGCCTTTGAGACCGAATATGCTAGGACATTCGGAAACGAACGCGTTCCCGCAACGCTCGACACGTTTACGATGTTTCCTTTCGACTCGATCATGTGCGGCACACATTTCTGCATCAGGTTAAAAACCGAACGTAGATTGATATTCATCATTTTGTCCCAATCGGCGAGCGTTGTATCTTCGATCGTGCCGTTTTTAATAATCCCCGCCGAGTTCACCAAAACGTCTATCTGACCGAACGATTGCACGATTTCAGACACGATTCGGTCAATCTGCGACAACTCCGTGACGTCCGCGAGTTGGATTTTGACAGTTCCATCGGTGGACTGGACGCTCTCACGAAGGGCTGCGAGCTCCTTTTCATTTCGCCCAACCGCGATGACAGTTGCTCCGTTGTTCGCGAATAACGCGGCAACTGCCTTACCGATACCGCTGCTTGCGCCGGTAACCAAAACAATTTTACCTATCATAAAGTTACTTTTCGATTGAGATCTTCGTGGACAAGAATACCAGTGCAAGGCACGTCAACTCAAATCGCTAAAGAATCGCGAACATGCTACAAAAAAAGGCAGGCCGCGATCGCGGCTGCCTTTCATAAACATCTTTTGGATCAGCATACACGGACATCTAGCCCGAGGCAGCAAAAATCCTTTACGATTCGCTTGGCTGGGGATGACGCGGCATCAATTTTTCGATCGCTGCCTTTGTCTCTTCGCTCTTTCTAACCTTAAATTCCGTCACCCAATCCGAAACGGTAGATACCATTTCACGAGCCGCAACGCGAGCCGCATTTGGCTTGATCGCCTTTGGCTCAGCTGGCTTTATCTCCAACTTCTTAACTACTTTTATCTTCAACTTCCTATCCATAACTTTTCTCCTGCTTGTCAGTGCCGCATCCTAATCTCGTGCCATCACCCGATACCTAACTGCAATCAGTGTGCCAACATCTAGACGTCGTCTAGGATCATATTTGCACAAGATGCGTTGCAACCTCTTTTAAACTTAATTGCCTTTCAGTCTGTTTTCGCATTATGCGAAATAAAACCTATAAATTTGCGAATTGCCAATATTAGGATTACGAAAGAATTCTCTGGGTTGTTCCGAAAATTTTCTTTTTGCAAAGCTATTAACTAGGTATTCGCCTGACAACTGACAAATGGATGCAATATTCATTTTGTGGAACAAATTTTGCCAATGTTCAGGTCAATGACTTACGTTGATCTAGCAATAATCTATCTGGCATGCGGTGCACCTCTGAGTATGCACTATTTTTTTGGTCTCCGTCGGAAGCCGACAGTATATTTTGTCGCTCGCGGCATCCTAATTACTCTATTTTGGCCGGCCGGAGTGGTCTCACTGCTCGTAGATGCTTCACGCAACCGCTCAAAAAGTATACCGGCCTCCCATTTAAGCAATACCGATACTCGACTGGATGCGATTCGTATCAAAATCGAGAATCTTGTCTTCAGAAACGAAAATGCTGCGTCTGTATTTGAATTTCGCGAGGTTTTCGCCCGTTACACGGGCCTCATTCAGGCTACGAGTATGTGCGAGCCAGAAACTGCGATTAATGAGATATTCCGCCTTTCAGGCCACAACAATGGTGAACTGGCGACGAGATGCTCCAATAGGAAATCGTCTTTACGCCTTATTTCCCACGCCGAGAATTCCCGCCTAGATTTTGTAGCGTTGATCGATTCCGTTTCACTAAATAATTTATCTGCGGTCACAGACCTAGCCATGCAGGCAGCAGACCTGCTCAGCGATCGCCAGACTGTCGATCGGCTTCGTAAATTGTCCGAACGGGCAACGCAATCAAATCTGGAAAAGGTCAAAAACTTCAGACGCAGCGTCAGTGAACGCACCCGCGTAACTCAAAATTAAACCCGCTCAATTTTACGTTCAAACTGTTTAAGACTTTGTCTTAACTAGCATTGGATTTACTATCTAGGCAATGCTGGTTTTACTGCATCTTTTCTCACTTTTTCTGCTCGTCGGTCTCGGTTTCTATGTTTTCGTGGCGAACCCGAGAAACCGGGCCCATCAGACATTTGCCGCGTTCATCGCATTTCTAGCAGTCTGGACGACGAAGGACCTGATCTTTTGGAATTTCTATCCCCGAGATTCGGCGGCCGGGTGGTGGGCGGCGGCGAGCTTTATAACTGCTCTGCTGATGCAGTTCGCCTTGGTCGTCTTCGCGTGGGTTTTCCCCGAGAATGCCCGGACGCCGCGAAAGCGTGCGGCGATACTCTTCGCCCCGGCGGTCGTTCTGATCCCGGCCGTGTTGTTGGGACTGTTGTGGCAGCGTTCCGGATTTGAAGACGGCATTTTCGTGATCGAACTGACTCCACTCGCCTACGCGTTCGTGGCGTACGTCTACTTTGTCTTCGGGTACGGAGCCGTAGTTCTTTTTCAAAAATACCGTAAATACCGCGGCACCCAGCGCGGACAGCAGGTTGGGGCATTGATCTGGGGCCTCGCGATCACGGGACTACTCAAGACGCTCGTAAATATTGCCCTTCCCTTCTACGACATCTACGAATTGCTTCCTTATTCCGCGATCGTCGTTCTCCCCGGCGTACTAATCTATGCATACGCCATACTTAACTTCCAGCTTTTCTCTCTGCAGACGGCACTTAAGCAGTTCCGCTTATTTCCGATCGCGTATAAGGTCGCGTTGAGCATTGCGTCGGTCGCGATAGTTAGTTTTGCGGTGTTTCAGGTGCCGATCGTTTGGTGGGCGTTTCACAACGGAATGGACACGGAAGCTTGGCGGCGGTATCTCGTATTCAGCGTCATTTCCGCTCTCATCCCAAATCTGCTTCTCGTGCTTCTAGTTTTGCGGACGATCTCTCGTCCACTCCAGCGAATAACTCTCGCGGCCGTCAGGGTTACAAAAGGTGCGTACGGCACCGAAGTCGATCTACGCAAGAGCAACGACGAGATCGGACTGCTGGCCGATTCGTTCAATGACATGAGCCGCAAGATGGCGGCGGATATCGGCGAACTGCAGCGACTCAACGAACAGCTCGTCCGCACCGAAAAACTCGCTGCGATGGGCACGCTCGCTGCCGGCGTCGCTCACGAAGTCAACAATCCGCTAGCCGCGATCTCGTCGCTCGTGCAAATGATGCGTGCTGCCGATGGTCACTCGGACGAAACCCGCGAGCGCTTGAATCTCATCTCCGCTCAAATCGAGCGCATCGGACAGGTCACAAAGGATATGACCGATTTCGCCCGCTCGCGTCCGACCGCAAAGGGCGAGGTTGATATTAACAAGGTGATCGACACCGCTCTCCGCCTCGCGAGTTTCGATAAGTCGTTCGCGTCACTCGACATCGAACGCGCGACTAGCGAACACCTTCTCCACATTCACGCGGACGAAGACCAACTCCAGCAGGTTTTTCTGAATCTTTTCCTGAACGCCCGCGACGCGATGCCAAACGGCGGAACGCTCGGGATCAATGTGTCGGGAACTCCCAATAATATCTCCGTAGCGGTCACTGACGACGGCACCGGTATTGATGAACAGGCGGTCGGGCAGTTATTCGATCCGTTCTTTACAACTAAGCCGGCCGGCAAAGGTACCGGGCTCGGGCTCGCGGTTTGTTACGGGATCGTTACCGCCCACGGAGGACGGATCGAGGTCAAAAATAACTTGCCGAATGGCAGTATTTTCACTGTCACGCTGCCGGTGATTGACACGGACGGCGATTCGTAGCACTTTTATTAAGTCAAACAGTTAAATTCTACAAACATCGAGGTCTTTTTTATGAAGAAACTTCTGGCCGGTATGGCTGTAGCTCTGGCGGTTGCGGTAACGCAATTCGCACAGGACAAGCCCGTGGCCTTTATTAACGCGAAAATAATCCCGATCGTTGGCGCGCAGATCGAATCCGGAGTTATCGTGGTGCACAAAGGCAAGATCGTCTCCGTCGGCGCGACCGGTGCGGTGAAGGTACCCTCCGACGCGACCGTCGTCGACGCCAAAGGCCAGGTGATCATGCCCGGTCTGGTCGACAGCCACAGTCACATCGGCGAAGGTGCCGGTGCCGACGCCTCGTCACCCATTCAACCGGATGTTCGCCTGCTCGACGGGATAAATGCACGCAGCAGCAGTTTTCAGCGGGCGCAGAGCGGAGGCATCACGACGGTCAACGTCATGCCCGGATCGGGTCATCTGGACAGCGGACAAACTCTTTACTTAAAGCTTCGTGACGACGCGGTGAAGATCGACGATCTGCTCCTGTATGACAAGGCCGGCAAGTACATGGGCGGGATCAAATTCGCCAACGGAACCAATCCGCTACGGGCCGGCGGCGGCAGTTTCCCGGGGACTCGTGCCAAATCGGCGGCGCTCGTACGCGAACAGTTCATCAAGGCTCAGGAATATCGCGACAAGGTAAAAAAAGCGGGCACCGACGCCAGCAAACTACCGCCGCGTGACCTCGGCATGGAGGCACTTGTCGAAGCTCTAGAGGGCAAACGCATGGTGCACTTTCACACGCACCGTCACGACGACATTATGACGGCTATCCGATTGCGCGACGAGTTCGGCTTTCGGCTCGTCTTGCAGCACGTGTCCGAGGCTTGGAAGGTTGCGGACGAGATCGCCAAGGCAAAGGTCGCGGCGTCCATCATCTTCATCGATTCACCCGGCGGCAAGCTCGAGACCATGGATCTCAAAGCCGAGAACGGCGCCGCTCTTGAGAAGGCCGGTGCTCTCACGGGTTTTCACACCGACGACGGCATCACAGACTCGCGTTGGTTCCTGCGCAGCGGCGGAATGGCCGTGCGCACAGGCATGAGCCGCGACAAAGCTCTCTACGCGCTGACCATGGCGAACGCCATCATGCTCGATCTCGGCGACCGCGTCGGCTCGCTTGAGGTCGGGAAAGACGCGGATCTCCTGATCCTTTCCGGCGATCCGCTCAGCGTTTACACCCACGTCCAGCAAACATGGGTCGAAGGGAAAAAAGTATTCGATCGTAGCGATCCTAAAGACAGACTCATCGCCACCGGCGGCAACGGAGCCACCGACGACCGTACAATGCACGTCGACGAAGACGACCATGCAGATGGAGGAAACGACTAAATGACTAATCAATTAACACTCAGCTCAAAACAAGCTGCAACCGCTTCCATCCGTTTATTTTTTTCCTCCTTCCGCTCTTCTTTGCTCCTTTGCGTCTTTGCGGGAACCTTCTTCCTGTCATCGACAGCAAGCGCGCAGATGGCGATCAAGGGTGAACTGGTGTACACGATGGATGGTGCACCAATTACTAACGGCGTCGTGCTCGTTAGGGACGGAAAAATAGAGCGCGTTGGCACTGCCGACTCCGTTACTATCCCGAGCGGCTACACGATCATGACCGCAAAGGTCGTTACACCCGGCCTCATCGACGCTCATACCGTCATCGGGCTCAACGGAGCGCTCAATCAACCGCATGACCAGATGGCTCTTGACGGCAGCGGCAGTATCCAGCCCGAGCTACGGGCGATCGATGCCTACAACGCCGAGGCAGTCCTCATCCAATGGGTTCGCTCGTTCGGCGTGACCACGATCCACACCGGCCACCAGCCCGGAGCGTTGATCTCAGGCCAGACGATGGTTGCGAAAACCGCCGGCAAAGGCGTCGAAGGCACTACTATCGTGCCGACAGCCATGATCGCGGCGACGATCGGCAGTGCCGCAAACGCCGGGCCCGGAAAATCGCCAGGCACGCGTGCCAAACAGATCGCGCTTCTTCGTGCCGAACTGATCAAGGCCACCGAAGCTTCGAAAAAGGCCGATCCGCCGAAAGATCTTCGCAGCGTCGCGATGATGTCGCTCATTCGTCGGGAGGTTCCGCTGCTTATCACGGTGAATAAGGCTCAGGACATCATGACGGCGATCAGGATCGGGAAGGAATTCAACCTTCGCGTAGTGCTCGATGGTGTCGCCGACGCGCAGCTTGTCATGGACGAGATCAAGGCGAGCGGTTTTCCGGTTATCGTTCATCCGACAATGGCGCGGCCCACGGGCGACGCAGTCGGCCTTTCCCTCGAAGACGCCGCTAAGCTCAAAGCCGCAGGCATTCCCGTCGCTCTCCAGTCCGGTTACGAAGGCTACGTGCCCAAAACCCGCGTCGTCCTCTACGAAGCCGGCATGGCCGCGGCCAACGGACTGAGCAAAGACGACGCGCTCGCCCTCATCACCATCGACGCCGCCAAAATCCTCGGCCTCGACGCCCGCATCGGTTCGCTCAAAGCGGGCAAAGACGCCGACCTCGCCCTTTACGACGGCGATCCTCTAGAATGGACGACGCACTGCACCGCCACCATCATCAACGGAAAGGTTGTCAGCACGGTCAACCGATGAACGCCCCCAACGTTCACGGTGGCGTTAGATGAAGCTTATAGCAAACGAAGGCCGCTGGACTTGAAACTGTCCGGCGGCCTTCGTAAATTAATCATAAATCCACGGTCATTATCGACTTAGTACTTTAATCTTTCCTTTAACTATGCTAAAAATGTTGGCTATGTGGAGCAAGATATACCTCGCCGTTCTCGGTTTGTCCGTCACGGTAATGACGTTTTTTACCATCTATTCTTGGAGCTGGCTACAAAGCATCGGCCAGCCACAGGCCGCCGCTGACGGTTTTAGCTTTTATGCGGGGATTGCGGGCTTTATGTTGTGGCTCACGGCTGTCGTTCTTCTCGCCTTAGCGAATGGTGTCCTTTGGTTGACGAACAAAGCGTGGGCGATGTGGGTGACGTTTGCCTACGCCGCAGTATTTCTCGGCATCAAGTATTTCTGGCTCGGCGAAGCATTTTTTCGCTACAAAAAAACAAACTTAACCTACGACGGTAGTTTTTCACT
>JBBRUA010000038.1:0-15171 GCA_038248245.1 Pyrinomonadales bacterium
ATGCTCGGACGCGAACTTGCCGCTCCGGGTTCGATATTCGACAAGAAATTTATCAGCGAAAAGACAGAGGGTTTCGACAAACTTATCGCCTCGCTCGACGCGACGGAGTGGGACGACATTCTTATCGAAAGCGGATTAAAACGTGCCCAGATAATCGAAGCGGCCGAAATGTTCATCAACGCCAAGCGCGTGATCACGTGTTGGGCGATGGGCCTGACACAGCATAAGACATCGGTCGCGACGATTCAGGATGTCGTCAACCTGCATCTTCTTCGTGGGCAGATCGGCAAGGAAGGTGCCGGACTTTGTCCGGTCCGCGGTCACTCGAACGTCCAAGGCGACCGAACGATGGGGATCTGGGAGAAAGTGAACGAAAAATTCTCCGTTCCGCTAGCGAAAGAGTTTAATTTTGTCCCTCCGCAGGAGAACGGCCTTGATGTCGTGGACAGCATTAAAGCGATGAGCGACGGGAAGGCAAAGATATTTTTTGCGATGGGAGGCAATTTCTTAAGTGCCGCACCGGACACCGACTTTGTTTTCGACGCGTTAAAAAAATGTAAGCTGACAGTCGAGGTCATTACCAAGCTCAACCGGACCGCTCTCGCGACTGGCGAACAGGCGTTGATACTGCCGTGTCTCGGGCGTTCAGAGATCGATATGCAGGCGGAGGGCGAACAGTTCGTGACGACCGAGAGCACGATGCTCAACGTCCAGATGTCGAAAGGAATTTTCAAACCGGCATCCGAGCATCTTCGCAGCGAACCGTGGATCGTCGCTCAGCTCGCAAAAGCGACGCTTCGAGACAAGACAACGGTCGATTGGGAAAAGATGACCGCGAACTACGACAATATCCGCGACTCGATCTCGCGTGTGGTCGACGGATGCGAGGATTACAACAGACGTGTTCTTGAGCCAGGCGGATTTTATCTGAATAATCCGCCGCACGAAGGGAAGTTCACGACCGAAAGTGGAAAGGCACAGTTCACCGCCAGCAAACTTGAGAAATTCGACTTAAAAGAAGGGCAATTGCTTCTCACGACGATCAGATCGCACAACCAGTTCAACACGACGATCTACGATCTTAGCGACCGTTATCGCGGGATCGAGGGCGAAAGGCGAGTCATCTTTATGAATCCGACCGACATTGCCAAACAAGGCCTTCACACCGGCCAGGTCGTGGATCTGACCAGTCATTTCGATGATGGTGAGCGTTACGCGTATCGATTTATTGTCGTGCCGTACGACATTCCGAAAGGATGCACAGCCGCATATTTTCCCGAGGCGAATCCACTCGTTCCATTAGGCAGTCAAGCAAAACGCAGTCAGACGCCGACCTCGAAATCGATAATAATCTCGATTCAGTCAACGGCGGAGACGGCGGGAAAATTCGAATACGATCATTCGGCTGAAACGGCAGAGAATTGATGGATATCGACGCTTTCATTCTTGTAGGTGGACGCTCGAGCCGTTTCGGCAGCGATAAAGCCAACGCCGAGCTAAATGGAAAACCGTTGCTTGAAATTACGGTCGAGAACATTAGAAAGGCTCTCGATCCTCCGCGGATAACTCTCGTCGCGGCTAACGACAAACAGCTTAGCGGTTCTGTCGGGTCGCTTTTATCTCTTCCCTTCATTTTCGACCAGCTTGGGTTCCGCGGACCGGTAGGTGCAATTCATGCCGCACTCGCGAACGCTCGGACCAAATGGGCATTTATTATCGCCTGCGACTACCCGTTTATTTCTGCTGATTTGTTAGAGCGGCTGGCGGCAAAGATTTCCGCTGATGTCGATGCCGTCGCTCCGGTTCAGCCCGATGGACGAGTGCAGCCGCTCGTTGCGTTTTATCGGGTCGCTCCAGTCTTAAAAGCGGTCGAAGAGGCGTTGTCAAATGGCAAGGCATCTCCACCTGCCAGGATCATTTTCGACAAGGTGAGGCCATTTTTCTTGCCATTCGAAACACTAAAGGATATACCGGATTCAGGTGATATCTTCCTAAACATGAATACTCCTAAAGATTTTCAGCGGGCAGTTGAGATCTACCGTCGCCGTCTTCCGATTTAGTTTCTCGCGGGCGTGTGGCAAAATAGTGATAGATGGATATCGATCTCGACAAGTTACACGAAGAGTGCGGCATATTCGGCATATTCGGCCACGAGGAAGCTGCGACGCTTACGCAACTTGGTCTGTTCGCCTTGCAGCATCGCGGACAGGAGGCGTGCGGAATCGTAACGGCTGATGGCGGAGAATTGCTGCAGCATCGCTCGATCGGCCTTGTCGCCGATGTCCTGAATCCTGACGTACTGAACAAACTAACCGGTTCGAGTGCGATCGGGCACACGCGATATTCGACCTCCGGAAAGAATACAATTCACGAGGTTCAGCCGTTCTCAGTGACGTGCCAGCACGGCCAGATCGCCGTCTGTCACAACGGAAATCTTCCATTCGCGAATCAAAAAAGGATCGAGTTAGAGAAGGCCGGAGCGATATTTTCATCAACGTCGGACACCGAAACAATTCTCCACGGAATCGCCCGCACGCCGGCCAAGAATGCAGTTCAGGCGATCGAAAAAGTCCTGCGCGATACTGACGGAGCGTTTTCGCTTTTATTCCTCACGCCAAAATCGCTCATTGCCATTCGTGACCCGCGTGGTTTCAGGCCGCTTGTGTTGGGCAAGATACAGGATGCATTCTGTGTTGCCTCTGAAACATGTGCCTTCGATCTAATGGATGCCGAATATATTCGCGAGGTCGAGCCGGGTGAAATGCTCATCATCGACGCTGAAGGCCTACATTCGTCAATGCCGTTCGAGCCGAAGAAAACGTCTGTCTGCACATTCGAACATGTTTACTTCTCGCGTCCCGATTCGACCATTTTCGGCAAGTCGGTTAATGAATCGCGGCATAAGATGGGCAAGCGGCTCGCGGTCGAACATCCCGCCGAAGCCGATCTGGTCGTTCCCGTTCCCGACTCGGGCGTTGCGGCGGCAATCGGTTTTGCCGCACAATCAGGCATCAGTTTCAGACAGGCGATAATTCGAAATCATTACGTCGGCCGCACTTTCATTGAACCGTCACAATCGATCCGCTCCTTCGGTGTTCGGCTTAAACTCAATCCGATCAAAGATCTGATGAACGGCCGACGAGTTATCCTCGTCGATGATTCGATCGTTCGCGGCACGACGTCGAAGAAGATCGTCGAAATGGTTCGCGAAGCCGGAGCGACCGAGGTTCACATGCGGATCTCTTGTCCTCCCACGGCGCATTCCTGCTATTACGGCGTTGATACGCCGCACCGCGACGACCTAATTGCAGCCAATATGACGGTCGAACAGGTGTGCGAATACATCGGAGCTGACAGCCTCGGCTACCTCTCACTCGAAGGCATGCTTGAAAGCATCGGCCTCGATTCAAACTCCTCCTGCTCAGCCTGTTGGACCGGAAAATACCCGACACTTATTGCAAACGGCAAAGCGGCATAGAGTTTGTAACTCTTTCTGTCAACGTAATTTGTTATGAACTTAATCCTAGTTTCACTAGATTTGCTTTCAGAATAATCATTGGAGATTCATTCTTCGCACGAGTTGTTGAAAGAGGGGATCGCCCTGAAGGGGGGCGAAACGGGGTTCCGCTTTGAGCCACACCATTCGCTCCTCGTGCATTTCGAAACACTTTTCAAGGGCTTTTATGGCTCCGTCGATATTTTCAGTTTCTGCATAATTCATCGCCAGGGAATAAAGTGCCTTGCTGTCGGTTCGAGATTGCGCTTCTAATTGCCGCAGGACTTCATCCGCCTTCTCTGACTGGCCGGTTTTCTGATATGAAGCGGCAAGCAGGGAAAGCCAAGCAAAGGATGTTTTATTCGACGACTTCGACAGACTTGACTCGCCGATCTCGATAACTTGAGCGAAATCCCGTGTGTGATAGAGAAAGGTTGCGTACGCACGGGCCGCCGGATTACTTGCCTTGTTTTCGCGCATAAACTCTTCCGATTCCTTTAATCCGACGTCATAGTCGCCTCGAGCCTCAAGAATCGGGAACCGGGCGCCTATAATAACTTCGGAAATCGGGTCCAGATCAAGAGCGATCTTACTTTCTGCAAGAGCCTCGTCGTACCGTCCAACCACCGAAAGGGTTTGAGCCAGACGCTGATGAGCCGTGGCGTTCTTGGGGCTTAACTCGATCGAGCGACGTAAATCCGATTCTGCTCCTGCCCAATCCCAATCGGCATTTCGCTTTAGCCAGCCTCGAACCATATAACCTTCGGCTAGATTTGGTTCGAGGGCCAGAGATTTGTCGGCGGCAACCTTAGCTTTTGCAATAATTTCCCGGCTCTTTGGAAATGGAATTTTTACGGCGGTCGTCGCGAATCCCTCCGCAAGTCCGGCGTACGCTATTGCCAGCGTCGGATCGAGCATTACAGCTCGTTGAAATTCATCTATCGCTTTTTCCTCGCGATTGTCGACCGACCTCTTGTCGAGGATCATCTTTCCGCGCAGATAGCTTTGCATCGCTTCGGAGGTTTGAGCTGGTTGCATCTCCCGCGGTCTCGCTGAATTTTCAACCGTGGAGAAATATGCGAAGCCGACCAGCGAGAGAACGAGAACAGTGGAAACGAGTGAAAGAACCCAACGAAACGGTCGTTTTTGAGCGACTGGTTGCGGTTGCAGGTCTGAATTCAGGACAGGCGACTCGCCGTTCTTAGAGATCTCTCTTATCTCAGCCGTAAACCGGTAGCCGTGTCGAGGAACAGTTTTGATCAGTTCTTTATTTTCAAATATCTTGCGCAGCAGCGATATCGTGTAGTTGATGTTCCCTTCTTCGACAAATGTGTCTTTCCAAACCGTTTCGATAAGCTCCTCACGCGAGACTATTTCGCCTTTTTTTTTAACGAGCAGAACGAGCGTTTCGAGAGCCTTTGGCGAAATAGAAACCAACTCGTCTCCGCGCCATAAACTCGGGTCTTCTGCACTCAGGCGAAAATCTTCAAATTCGTAAAAATGTTTAGCGTTTATCGACATTTAAGAAACCAAACAAAAACCTAACAAGTTCCAAAGGACGCAATTTCAGCTTAAATGTATAACTATTCGCATTGCAAAGCAAAACTTTTTGACTAGATCAATTATTAAATTTGGAGACAGAAAATGAAAAAAAATCTTGTATTGATTGCGTTGAGCTTGTTGTTGTCCGCCTGCGGAGCGGGCGCTTTGGTTCCTTCCGGAATTACCGGTAGTTCCAAGCCAAAAGTCGGCGACACAGTGGTTGCAAAATGGTCCGCGGGTTCTTATTACGAAGGCAAAATAGAAAAAATAGATGGTGAGAAGGTGACTATCGGTTGGCAGGATAAATCCCAGTCAACCGTTATCGATGCGACAGATATCTACACAATTCCGACGACCGGAACTACGCCAGATGTTAAGCAAGGTGACATGGTGCTCGCCAAGACTACGTCCGGTTCTTACTGGAATGGGGCGGAAGTCACGGGCATTGAGGCAGGAGTTTATAAAGTGCGGGTCGTAACCGGCTCGACGGCCGTGAACGTCGCGGGTGAAAAGATCATTAAGGTTCCGGCAACCGCCGCAGCTGACTTCAAACAGGCGGCGGGATCGACCGATTTTCTTATCGAAGCGAAAAAAGGCAAGGTCACTATCCCGGCCAATTACAAACCAAAGAAAGGCGACCCTGTTTTGGCCGAGTGGGCAACCGGCAGTTGGTGGGAAGGCACGATCGACAACATCTCCGGTTCGAACATTTACGTGGCGTGGCCTGGAAACTTTAAGCCGTCTGCTGTAAACATCGGGAAGATACTCCCGATGCCCACCTCAAACGACAAAACGATGCCAGTAGAAAAGCAGTTCTTGATCATAAAACCGGACAGCGGTACAGCCTGGGTATATGGTCAAGCATCAGCTATCAACGGCAACCGCATCGAGGTAAAACTTGCAAACAATCAAATAAAAACGATCACGACGGGCGAGTTTGTTTTGCTGAACTAGTGTCGGTCAATTGATGAACTAGTATTTAACGAGGGAAAAGAGATGAAATTTACGATTCTATGTTTGTTCCTGATGGCGATCTCCGCGATTCCGGCTTTCGCTCAAGACGGGAGCGGAGGACAAAACGCTATCATGAAGCCTGTGTTTAAGGTCGGTGACATGGTCGTCTCGCCAAAATCCACCAACGGCAAGCCGGGAAGAATCGAATCCATAAACGGCAACGCCGCCAAGGTAAGGTATGGATCGGGTAAATATGAATTTTTCCTTGAATTGCTCGACAACCTGATCACACCGCAAGCGGCGGCGACCCAACGCGAGGCGGAACGGCAGGACGAAGAGCAAAAACCGCTTCGGGCACAATTCAAGGCTGAAACTCAGCAGTTCGATACACTCGTGGCAAATCTCGTTCACGCTTACAACGCAAAATACAGTCAGCGCGAAATTACTATGGAAGACAAACCAGCCATTTTCGAGCAATGGAACAAGGATTTGGAGGTTCTCGCGGCGGTCTGCAAAAAATATCCGAATATGACCAACGCGGCTTACACTTCCGAGCCGCCGTATGATACCGACTTTCGAAATCATCCCGCCGATTGGTGCAAATTGGCGGAGCAGCGGGCGGCCGTGATCATGAAAACTAGGTTGACAGGCTACGATCACTACGCCGCCATTGAGATCAATAGTCTCGTGATCGGCGTTACCCGGACGATTGAAAACGCGGCGGGCTATGTAGATGACGAGATGCAGATGATGCTGTACGACCGAGCGGCATGGGAAACAAAGTATCTGGGAGCGACCAAAAAAAGGTATACGAGCGCCGGAGTGAAGATGCCGCTCGAAATTCTAAAACCGCTTGATGAAAAATCCGCTGCACTAAAGGCTCAGATCGATCGCGACGCCCCGACGCGAAGCTGGACCCCGCTCAAATTATCGGATCCGGCACTCGAAGCCTTAGCGCGAAAAGATATTGTTGCGGATTTTCCCGGTGCGAAGGTCTTCAAGACCGGGATGACTTATGCGTCATGGGAAGCTCGCGATCATAAAACCTATGTCGGCAGCGACAGCAACTTCCGATATTACCGAATAACCCCGGGCGCGTATCGATTCAGACGGGGATTAGCCCTCATCCAGATGCCAAACCGTCCGTTTTGCCAAATCCGAGAGTTTCAGGTAACGCAGTACAAGGCCGGCGGCGGATACGGCCCGTCGAAAGCTGGCGTTGCCAGCACTGGAATTTTTGTAAAATGTCCTTGAGGTAGTATCAGGTCGGACCAGCGATGGCCAATGATGACCTTGGCTTAAGAATAACGGAGGGGTCTTGTAGTAATGAAAAATAGAAAAGTGTTGTTATGTATTGCATCAGTTGCATTTTTGTACCTGATTACCGTAACGGAAAGCCACGCTCAGCCGAGTGCGGCTCAGCTCAAAGCTTTGGAGCCGAAGTCAGGCATCGTTTCATTCACCTGGCACAAGCCCGGAAAGCGCGAGTGGAGTTCGACATACAAAAAGTACGTTTGGAGCATTTATTTCACTGCCAAACGCAAAACCGAACAGCCCGGCGTCTTTTTGACTGTGAAGGGCTATTCGTCGTTCGACATCGTAGGCGGCAAGTATATCTATTGGCGTGATTTCATCGGAGGGAATAGTTACGAGGGGCAGAAGCCGCCGAGTCTTGCCGAGATCAACGAAACGATGCAGAAGCAAGGGCTATTAGAGATTGCGCAGCATCTACAGGTAGGCGAGTTCGAGAGTCTGCGCCTCGCGCCCAAACCCGACTGGGAGTGGCACACGATGAATTCCGTTTCATTTACCGTGATCGGGGTTTATCGCATACATTACAACGGCAAGTCCTATGGCGACGAACCGTACTACGCAGACCCGCAGGGAAAATCCACGATCGATCGCGTCGAGACGCACCTCAGGTTTCGGCTATATCGCGACGGGCCGACCGCTGCGTGGCGGGCCGTGGGAGTGTCGGAAAGGATTCCGGCCGAAGATTCCAGAAACACTCTGCGGGAGGTTAGGAAACTTCTCGACCGCCAATTAATACCATGGGCTCAACCCGGGAGTCTGCCTGGTCCAACGCGGCCGCCGGTACTCACGCAATAGGTTTTTATAGTCGACGAAACTATGGAAATCGCAACTACTAATTACCGGAATTTTAATGCTACGGTCCAGTCTGGGGTTCTGACTTGCTTCATCCTGCCGTGCAGAAATATTCACATCAGCGTTTAGGTATCAATGTTGATAGCGATTCAGGTAGGTGGATTATTCTGTGTCGCAATGATGGGAACAGTCGGTGGTGCGATATTTGGTTTGAAGGTGAAAAAAGCCGCTTAGAAGTGCGACTTCGATAATTAGCTAATTGAAATGGCAAGGAACGAGAGGTAAAAAATGAAATTATTCTCATTGATGACGCTAATCATTTTTTCGGGACTGCTCTTCGGGTGCGGCGTTACCAAAACTCCGTCGAAAACGGCGAGCGGAAACGCCAATGACAGTCAGGCATTAAATAACAAAAACATCGGCGCGGTCAATACGGCGAATGCCAATACCGCTCAAGAAGACCCGACTTTAGCGGCGGTAAGAGATTCCTTTGTTAAATTGCCGCCGGCAAATCCTGTCGCCGACGCGAAGAAGCAGAGCCTTCCCGGCATCACGCTTGACGTTCCTGGTGATTGGAAACTACTCAAGAAGATAACATCCGGAGCGATGTCATACGCAACGTTCCAATCGCCGGGCAAGGAATCGGAAGCAATTTCGGTCACAATTAGAAGAGAATACGCACCTGAGGAAAGCGATTTGCAGACGGCTTTCTACCGGATTGCCAAACAAAAAATTTATTCCAAAATAGTTCTTTCCGATGTCGGCACCGGCACAATCGGAATGCTGAAAATGGATTTAAAAGAGGATAGTGAAAGCCACTGGGTAGGGTGGGAAACTTTTCCGCCGCCCGACTCAAACAAATCGACTGTTAAACGGTCGGTTGGCTTTAAGTTTCCGAAAGGAACCTACGCGCAGCACGAACAACTGCTTGCCGACATTCTTTATTCTATGAAAATCGAAAAATGATGTGAAAGAGAAAGCAGCGCTTTTTGCAATCGGTTAAAAAATAGATCTATGAAGCCATCGATAAACAATTTTGTAAAATTCACGCTCGCTTTCGTTTTTTTACAGTGCTCCGTAGCGGGCTGTACACAAGCCCAGCAGACGATCAATCTTTCAACCGATAACGCCGTGCTTGATTATCTTGAAATAAAAATCAAACAGAAATTCAGCCGAGATAAAATTTGCATCGGAAGACTCGACGGATGGGAGGAGACTGTTATTGTTATCGGGCATTTAGGTTCCGATGACGCGTGCCGTATTGAGAGCGCGTTGATAAATAACAGTTACTACGAATTGCCCGGCGCCAATTTATCGAAAATCGCTCTCGGAGCGATTGGCTGGGAAAAGGCAAATAAAAACACTCGGGGAGAGTTGGCAAAACTCTGGGTCAAAAGAGGTCTGCTGGGGTTTTCCCCGCGGAACAATCAAACATTCGCCGCAGTTTCGACAAGTGACGGAGGAATAAAAGTAGTCGTTTCATTACAATATCCGCCCGGAATAACGAGTCGAAACGCACCGAAAACGTTCCTGTTCGACAAAGACGGCGGGTTGGTATCGCCGAACAATTTTTGAAGCCTTCCAACTACCGAACATGGCTCGCCTCGATTTGAAAAAAGTTATGAGAAAACATGAAAAAACTTACGCGGCAAGGTGAATTTTATTTTGTGTTTTCTTTCGTTTCTCAGCGTTCTCCCACAGCGAGGTCGAAACAAGCAGCCTAAAGTATTAGCCTAAAATTATTAGTTTGGAGCTGAAATATAGATTCTCCATTTAAAATTGACTAGTCTTTATGAACTCAAATGGGGTAAAGATATGGTCGTTATTCACCCGGCGTTAAGATCTGCATCTTCGCGCTCGAAATTGTCCGGCAACGATGATCTTTCGTGTTTCATCTTAATTTGGTAGACTAGCTTTCCCTAATGGGGGCGACAGGCTTCGACAGGGGCTTGTATAGATCTTTGAATGCACGTCGGGCTTGTGTGGTTAGCTCGTTAAAAAAACTATACAAAACACAAATGCTAATCAAGAATTAGCTCTTGCTGCTTAGTTAACTCTAAACCAGAAGTGTCTTACCGGAAGTTCGCCTGATGCGACCGACTAAGGCATAACTCAGTTCAGGCTAGGGCGCGTCCACCACCTGCGGACGCGGCTTAAAGTTAGTCGGGTTAGCTGCCGTCGAGGTCTTGTCTGTTCATCTGCTCGACAGCGGCGAAAATTAAGTGAATAGACTAAACGTGTAGATTTCACTGGTCGCAACCTTTGGATGTGGGTTCGATTCCCACCGCCTCCACCATTATTTAAAAAAGGTAAGGGTCCCTATGGACCCCTACCTTTTTCTTTTAAGTCGCAATTAATCTGTTCCTACAAAATCAACATCGGACATTTCATCGAGAACGCTAATGATCCTCGGGGAGAATTGATATCGTTTGTGAACCGGAGTAACGACGTAGCTTTCGCCGCTGTTCACTTCATAGAAAGCAAAGTATCCGAGCGAACCGGTTCGCGCGATTGTTTCCTGCCCGTTTGCGTCTCTCATTGTGACAACCGCTCTAGCAATGCCCCTGCCGTTTATATTCGTTACTCTGCCCGAGACCGTAACTGCAGCGGCCGTCGGTGCGAAGCTGATCACAAAATTGCCCGACGATGCTCCCGACGGTGCGGCAACGTCGAATTCACGAACCCGGACACGGGCCGTGCTTGTTTGTTCGGCTGGAACAGTCCAGCTGAAGCTTCCCGTGTTGGGTATGTTGGACGCGATCGTTATCGGATAGGTGGCTCCGCCGTCCTTTGAAAGTTCGATCGTTACGTTGTTGCTGAAACCTCCGGCGTTCGTCCACGCTATTGTCTTTGCGTATCCCACGGTGGCGACACCACTGTTTGGCGAGATATCGGTAATTGATCCGGCGTTTCCATCAACTAAAGAAAAAAGTAAAAGGTTCGGAGAGCCCGTTCCGGCGTCGGTGATGACCGATTGCGTTGCCCCGTCTTTGATCGCATTCGTGACCGTGGAAGGAGACGCAGTCGGGTGCGTTTCGAGGAAGAGGGCGGCGACCCCGGCCACATGCGGTGAAGCCATTGACGTTCCGCTGAGGACTGCTGTTGCCGTGTCACTCGAAATACCCGTTGAAATAATTCCGGCACCGGGTGCGAAAAGATCTACGCAGGGCCCGAAATTCGAGATCGGGGCTCTTTGATCCGCGCTATTGGTTGATCCTACGGTAACTGCCGTAGGCGTGTTTGCCGGTGAGTAATTACAGGCATCGGCGGCATTGTTTGACGCTGAAACAACAAAAGTCACGCCCGCAGCAACTGACGCCGTGATCGCGTCGTTAAGAGGTTGGAAAGGCCCGTTCGCCGAAATGCTCATGTTAGCGACGGCGGGATCGATATGGTTTGCGGTTACCCAATCGATTCCTGCAATGACGGCGGACGCCGAGCCGAAACCATCACACTGAAGAACCCGGACGGGATGAAGCGTTACGTTCTTCGCCACGCCGTAGGTTGCACTGCCGATCGTACCGGCGACATGGGTTCCATGTCCATGACAATCGTTGCCGTTTTGACCGTCACCGACGGCATCAAACCCATACTGTACGCGTCCGCCGAAATCGGTATGTGTACGACGGATCCCGCTGTCGATGACGTATGCATTTACGCCAGTTCCGGACGAACTATAGGTGTAATTCCCCTGTAGCGGCAGGTTAAGCTGATCAATACGGTCAAGCCCCCACGGGGCTGCCGTTTGCGTAGAGGTCGCGGACAAAATAGTATCCTCGACAACGTACTTGACCAGGGCATCGCGGCTTAAAGCTATAGCGTCGATCTCCGACATTTCCACGGAATAGCCCTTTAGCGCCGAGGTAAATATTCTATCGGTGGTGCCGCCATACGTGCGGGCAAGTTTAGAGCTTTCAATTTCAACTCGGACTGGTTCATCCAAAAGGTCGTGATTATTATCGTTCAGCAGCACAATGTAACGATTGGGAATAGCGTTTGCCGATCGTCGGAATTTGTCGGTTTTATCAGTACCTGCGGAATTTACGATAATCGTCCCATTAAAGAAAATTGCGACAATTAGGAACAGAAGTTTGGTTTTTTTCATTGGGTCTCCGGAAGGTACAAGAATTTGGAGCCTGAGCGATCGCTTATCTCGCGAGAAGCCAAAAAAGCGGGTTATGTGAACGCGCAACTTTTGATCGCGGCTGGCATTGCATAATTGCAATTGACAAGCCATCGCCCCCATCGCGATATAATTAGTGGTATAGAAAGGGTTAGATCGTAGATTGATGTTCGCAGTTCGATTCGTTAGACGAAAAGTAGGGCATTTCGCCCTACTCGAATAAACCATGTTGTGCACTTTTACCCGTGCGTATTTTGTATCTATTCTTTGATTCGGCAAGACGAACTGTTTAATGCTCTCCGACGAAGCGGTCGGTCATTTATTCATCTCCCATACTCTGGTATTTCTCGAATTTCGATTGCGGATTTTGATTTGCTCATAAAAGCATTTAAAATTTGCTTTTGCATTTATGACTTCTGAATCGACGTCTAAAAAACTCTTACCAATTGGTATCTTTGACTCCGGCGTCGGCGGCCTTACAGTTTACCGGGCTCTGCACAATCGTTTTCCTAACGAGCATTTTATTTATCTCGGCGACACGGCTCGTGTCCCGTATGGCACGAAATCGCTGGCGACCGTTGAGCGTTATGCGATCGAAAATTCGCAATTTCTCGTTTCGCGTGGGATTAAGATGCTGGTCGTCGCCTGCAATACGGCTTCCGCTCTGGCTTTGCCCAAGATAAGGGAAAAGATCGGCATCGATGTGGTCGGTGTGATCGGCCCCGGCGGACGAAAGGCGGTTGAGATCACAAAAGGCTGTGCGGTGCCGCGTATCGGCGTCATCGCGACCGAGGCGACAATCGCCAGCAACGCCTATTTCGAAGCTATCAGAAAGGCATCTGACACGGCTGAGGTATATCAGGCCGGCTGTCCGCTGTTCGTTCCTTTGGCTGAAGAAGGATGGACAGCCGCACCTGAGACGTTTTCGATCGCCGCGAAATACCTTGCGAAGATGAAGGACTTCGCACCGGACGCTCTCGTTCTGGGCTGTACGCACTATCCGATCCTGAAAGATGTGATTCAGCAAACGGTCGGTGAAGATGTTAGACTCATTGATTCGGGTGAGGCCACGGCTGAGGAAGTAGAGCTGATGCTTACCGAAAAGGGCCTCGCAAACCCGAATGCCGTCGTCGGGAAACGTCAACTTTGCGATGACCTCGACCATTTTTACGTCACCGACGCCGCCGATCGATTCGGCCGCGTGGCGGAAAGATTTCTCGGGACAATGCCATCGAAACTCGAAGCAGTCGAGGTTTACGGTATTGATGAACTCGTGAAAAGCTAACCATAAATAGTGAATAGAAAGAACTCATCTTTCTCAGCTATCCACGTTTAACGATCTACTAATTTATGACATACGAACGACCAGACAAACGCGACCTCGATCAAATACGCAACACGAAGATTACGCCGAACATTTCACCTTATGCCGAAGGCTCTGCCCTCATCGAGGTCGGCGGAACGAAAGTGATCTGCACGGCGTCTATCGAGGATCGTGTGCCGATGTTCATGCGAAATAAAGGACTCGGTTGGGTAACCGCCGAGTATTCGATGCTTCCGCGCGCGACCAATACACGAACTCAACGGGAGACGAAGAACGGGCCTTCCGGTCGTACTCAGGAGATCCAGCGCCTGATCGGGCGCAGCCTTCGAGCGGTCGTTGACACAAAACTACTTGGCGAGCGACAAATATATCTTGATTGCGATGTGATCCAGGCGGACGGAGGCACACGCTGTGCTTCGATCACCGGAGCCTATGTCGCCCTCGCACTTGCCTGCCGGCGGCTGGTAAAACAGGGAACCATTAAAATTAATCCGATCCTGAGTGAGGTCGCGGCCGTCAGCGTTGGCATTATCGAAGGCACGTCGATACTGGATCTCGCATACGCCGAAGATTCGATCGCCGATGTCGATATGAACGTCGTCTGCACCGGCTCGGGAAAATTCATAGAGCTACAGGGAACTGCGGAACGCGAGCCATTCTCACGGGATCAAATGGACGAAATGCTCGTCCTCGCCGAGATCGGTGTGAACAAGCTGTTCGAGATCCAGCGGAATGCGTTGGCTCAATAAGTTTAGATCGAGAGGCAGAGTTTGGCAGCAACGGATTAAGGATTTGGTCTGCGTTGAAGATATTGTAAAATGAAAGTCGAAGGAGATTTCTTATGCTGACCGCCATCGAAAGAACGGGAACGATAAACGCAGATCATCAGATCGTCTTGGATGAAGATATGCCGAGCAATGCCCCGAGCCGAGTACGCGTTATCGTGCTATTTGAGGAAAATGACTCGAATGGCCGGTCAAAACGGCGTCGAAAAGCTGGAAGTGCCGAAGGTTTAATAAAAATGTCCGCCGATTTTGATGCCGCTCTTGAGGGATTTGAGGATTATCAACCGTGAAGGACCTCAGCAATATCAAGCAAGTTCTGTTAGATACCAACGCCTTCTTATTTTTCATCAACAACGATCGGGCATTGGGTGATGCGGTCAAAGAGTTATTTGAATCAGACGTAGATCTGTTCTTGAGCCCGGTGTCTTTGTGGGAAATCGCCATTAAATACAGCATCGGGAAAATTTCTTTGCCAGATACATTTGGGAAGTTTATTCCGGATCAACTGCAGAAAAACGAGATCGAACTTCTACCAATATCACTAATTCATTTCGAAAAGGTGTCGACGCTGCCGTTTCACCACAAGGACCCCTTCGACCGTTTGATAATTGCGCAAGCATTGGTCGAGGATCTTCCGGTTGCCAGATCGGACGCGGCTTTCGATTCGTACGGAATATTTAGAATTTGGTAATCATCAGCAATTGGAGAAAACATTGGGCGAACAACAGCTAAAAGAAAAATCGGCGATCGTAACGGGCGGGACGCGCGGTATCGGGAAGGCGATCGTTTTGGAATTGGCACGGCGAGGGGCTAACGTGGCGTTCAACTATTCGAAGAGTGC